>DASXLU010000459.1:0-6707 GCA_036496065.1 Candidatus Acidiferrum sp. | reverse complement strand
TTGCATCGAGTGAGACGGCCACCACACACGCACACGTTTCTGAAGTTCTCGCGAATGCGCAGATTCGGTGTTGCGCGTCTTCGTCGCCCAGCAAAAGAGGTTCGTATCCTCCGCTTTCAAACAGCGAGGCATTGTCACGGCGAAAAGACAGCAGCAATTGGGCAAGAGCGAGCTTGATAGCCCCGTCGTGCCAATTCTGAAGGAGCCGAGAAAACAATGACTGTCGATCTTCGGTTTTTAGCGCATCGAGCGAAGCCAACAGTTTGCGGCGGAGTTCGAAATCTACGAGGCGCCGATTATCGGGGTCGGGAAGATTGAGGTCCCACAAATCGCTTCCTTGATAGAAGTCCGGCAAGCCAGGCGACGTGATCTTCAGAACCAGTTGCACCAGCGAATTGCGGACGCCTAGTTCCGCAATACGCTGTTGGAATGGAAGAAAATTATCGAGAAATGTCGCGGACACATCGGGGTTCAGCGCGTCGCGAATGAACTCCGACACGGCCGCCTCGTACGCCACGTCCGGAGAAATCCAGTTGGAACGGATGCGGCCTTCGCGGAGAGATTTGGTCATGGCCTGTTGAAGGCGGTCGGCGTATTGATTCAGGCGATCGCGATCCATCTTGCAGGGCAGCGTCAAATCGGCCGGCCACGTGGCGACTAAATTCTGGAAGAACAGATACTCGTCATTGGGGACAGGGGGCGCAGTGCCTTCAACGTCGCCGCGACGGGCGCGGAGAATCCTGCTCCAACCTGCGACCTTCGTAGTCCATTCGTCGGGCACTAGAGAGAGTGCAGCCAGGCGAGCTCGGGCGTCCTCGCCGTGCTTCACGTCGTGCGTAGAAGTGACCAACATGGTGTGAGGCCATTCTTCGGCGCGATGCTGGTTTTCCTTGTGGAAGGCGGCGACGGATAATCCGAATTGACCGGGCGAACTGCCCACTTCGTTGAGCGCGATGAAGCGATTATAGCGATAGAGGGCAGTGTCTTCGAGACCCTTGGCCATGACCGGGCCACTGACTTGTTGCGCACGCATGGCGAAGCGGATAACGGAATGCCTGCTGAATCCGCTGGAGCTTTGATCGGCAAGCTGTCCGGTGAGGAGATTTTTCAGAAATTCGAAAACGCTTGGATCGAGTTCTCGCTCATTCTTGAGGGCTTGCGAGATAGCCCAGTGGATGTAGCGCTGGTCGACTTGGTTGTGCTCAGCGCCATCAACGTAGGTTCGATACACCGGAAAGCAAGCAATCGTTTCTTTCAGAGCGCGACGAAGAATGTTTTGCGTGAAGTCGGTAGTGCGAGGATTTTGGCGCGCGATGCTTACCGCGTCGCGAGAAAGCGTCTCCAGTTCGCTGGCCATCTCGTTTTCCATGATTTTAATCTTGCAGGCGCGAACGATGTCAGGGAAGGGATCGCATTCACCGGTAAAATCCTCATAAAACTCAGTAAGCGGGTCTTCGGCGGCGGGATCGATCATCAAGCCCGTGACCTGCCCGCAAAAATCGTAGCCGGTGGTGCCATCCACGGGCCAGTCTGCGCGCAGGCTTTCATGGGCAGCAAGTATTTTTTCTACTACCAGATAGAATGGCGAGCCCGCGCTCGCACGAAGCCGCTCGAGATACTCTTTGGGGTTATACAGACCGTCGATGTGATCGATGCGCAGGCCTTGCAGGCTGCCATTTTTGAGTAATTCAATTACAAGACGATGCGTATGCTCAAAAACGGAGGGCAGTTCCATGCGAATCCCTGCCAACTCGCTGATATTGAAAAAACGGCGGTAATTGATGTCGTCGGCCGCGACCCGGAAATGAGTCGGGCGCCAGTGTTGCTCGCGAACTAAGGCGTCCAGTTTCGCCCAAGTATCAAGTTTGCCAGGTTCTCCACGAAAAGATGCGAGTGCGCCGTCGATCGAAGCGCGAAACTGCTCGTTGGTGGCAACCAGTTCGGCCAATTTGGCTTTCAGCGGAACAGACAGTCCTCGCGTTTCCGACTGAATTCGCGGCAGCGAGTTGAATTCGTCGGCGAGTCGTTCGAGGTCGCGCGTGCCATCGCCGAGAATTGCGGGATAAGAAGGCGGACTGATGGGCAATTTGTGCGTGTCGTATAACCAGACACTAAACTCGCCCCGTTCCGCATCAAACTTTAATTGGATCTTTCCGGACTCCAGCTCGGCCCCGTATTGATCGCCCAAAAACGGGATCAACAGCTTGCCGCTCAGATATTCGGAGTAAGAATCCCAATCCACATCAAACCATGAGGCGTAAGGCGATTCTCTGCCCCACTCGAGTACGTCGAGCCAGAACGGATTATCCGACCCGCCGACTCCCATGTGATTCGGAACATAATCGAGAATGTGTTGCAGATTGTTTTCGCGAAACGCCGCCAGCATGTGCTGGAACGCCTCATCGTCGCCTAATTCGTGGTTCAAGGCGTTGTGATCCGTGATGTCGTAGCCATGTTTGCTTCCAGGCCGCGCCCGCAAGTATGGCGACGTGTAGACATGACTGATCCCTAGCGCGGAGAGGTATGGAGCGATGGCCGCTGCATCGGCAAATCCAAATTCCTTACCAAACTGAATGCGATAGGTGGCGCGAGGGATCATGAACGATTGGTTTCTGGCTGATGCGCCGGAGGAGCGCCGATTCAGACCATCTCGAATACGGTGACGGAGCGGTCTGCGGCTTCGAGAGTCTCGCCCGGCTTAAATAAGCGATCGGTTTGCGGCTCGGCCGCGGTGTTCAATCGCTGGCGCCAGCCTTCGCGCTCGATCGCGGGCGGCATTACAAAATGAACAGGTTCGTGATGACCATTGAACAGCAGCAGAACAGTGGAATCGCTGCCACGTTCGCGAATCCCAGTCGATTGGGCTCGCCCGTCGATCAACATTCCAATGCAGCGCAAACTCTGGTCCCGCCAGGTTTCGTCGTTCATTTCCGCGCCGGAAGGATGAATCCACGTGACGTCCTTGACGCCGAGTTTTTCATTGTGAGCGCCGGTAAGGAACCTGTTGCGGCGCAACACCGGAAATTCCTTGCGAAGAGCGATAAGCGACTGGACGAAATCAATTGTGGGACGGTGCGCGTTGGCCTGGGACCAGTCTACCCAACTGATTTCGTTATCCTGGCAGTAGGCGTTATTGTTGCCCTTTTGTGTGCGATGAAATTCGTCGCCGGCAACGAACATCGGCAGGCCCTGTGACAGCAAGAGAGTGGCGAAGAAATTTCGTATTTGCTTATCGCGGAGAGCGTTGATTCCCGGATCGTCAGTGGGACCCTCGGCGCCACAATTCCAGGAGCGGTTGTCGGAGGTGCCGTCTTTGTTACCTTCCCCGTTCGCTTCGTTGTGTTTGTCGTTATAGCTGACCAGGTCATTCAGCGTAAAGCCGTCGTGCGCGGTAACAAAGTTGACGGAAGACCATGGCTTGCGGCCTTGGCGATTGAAGATGTCGGCAGAAGCGCAGATGCGCTTAACAAATTCGCCGATGGACGAGTTACCTTTCCAAAAATCGCGAATCGTATCGCGAAACTTGTCGTTCCATTCCGCCCATCCTGGAGGAAATTCGCCAACCTGGTAGCCACCGGGACCGCAGTCCCAGGGCTCGGCAATTTTCTTGACGGCTTGTAGCGCAGGATCCTGGCTGCAAACTTTCAGAAAGCCACTCTGTTGATCGAAGCCTTCCGGCTCGCGAGCAAGGATTGTTCCCAGGTCGAAGCGGAATCCATCCACTTGCATCTCCTGGTGCCAATATCGAAGACTGTCGGCAACCATCTGCAGTACTCGGGGATTGGATAGATTGACCGTGTTTCCCGTGCCCGTATCGTTGATGTAGAAGCGCCTTTTGTCTGGAATTAGGCGATAGTAGCTGGCGTTGTCGATCCCTTTAAAAGAGAGTGTAGGGCCAAGTTCGTTTCCTTCGGCGGTGTGATTGTAGACAACGTCGAGAATCACTTCGATTCCCGCGTCGTGAAACCGAGAAATCATTTGCTTGAATTCGCGAATGTTGTCGCTTGGATCCGACGCATATCGCGGATCGGGAGCAAAAAATCCGAGCGTGTTATATCCCCAATAGTTGGTGAGACCCTTCTCCTGCAAGGCGCGGTCGTTCACGAAAGTGCAAACTGGCAGGAGTTCGACGGCAGAAACGCCGAGAGACTTGATGTAGTCAACTACCTGACGCTGCGCGAGACCCGCGAAGGTGCCTCGTTTCCGCCGTGGTACAGCCGGGTGACGCCTGGTGAAACCCTTGACATGCAGTTCGTAAACGATCGTCTGATTCCATGGCGTGGCACGCCGACTGACCGTACTCTGGCGCCAGCGGAATTCGGGATCGATGACAACGCACTTGGGAACAAACGGGGCGCTATCTCGCTCGTCGAAAGAAAGATCTGCATTTTCCGCGCCTATCGTATAGCCGAAGCAGGCGTCGTCCCATTGCAATGAGCCCACGTGTGCCTGGGCGTAGGGATCCAACAGCAATTTGTTGTGGTTGAAACGATGACCCTGATCTGGCTCGTAGGGTCCATACACCCGATAGCCATAGACAGTTCCCGGCTGCAGGCCCGCAACGTAACCGTGCCAGATCTCGTCGGTAAATTCCGGAAGCTCGATGCGCTGGAGTTCCTGCTTGCCGGCCGCGTCGAAAATGCAGAGATCAACCTTGGAGGCGTTAGCGGAAAAAAGAGCGAAATTGACTCCCTCGCCATCCCACGTCGCACCGCGAGGGTGAGGTAGACCTTCACGAATCTGATAACGAGGTGAGAAACCCACGCGAGGCTGTTCGGGAACAACGGGAACTTCAGAAGCTGGAGTTTGATCCAACGTTTGATTCTCGGTCATCTCAGTCAATTTGTCTGCCTATCTGTAAGGATTCACAAGAGAAGCGAAAACTCAAATCGTGCCGGAACTGGAGAACTGTTTCCATGCCGAAGACATTGTATAGATGTAGGGGATAGACCTTAGGGTAGAAGTATTCGTGCGGCTACTGCGCGCGTTTCCTATTGCGATCTGGAGGCCCAAGCTTTTCCGTTGACGATACAGGTCTTTTGCAATGTCGCTCCACACACCAATGGATTGATGACCGTTCAACTCGACCCAAACAATGTGGGGTCAGAGGATCGTTTGATCGCTCGGCTCGGACATCCAACAGCGAGCGCAAAACCGACTAGCCGGCTCGCCTTATTCGCAGCAAGGATATGAGCGGAGGATTCATGCCAAGAGCGAAAAGTCGCGACTTGAAGGGCACAGGAAAATCCAAACGAGGGACTGCGACCGATGAACTTCCGCCGAACGAACAATTGAAGAGACACCCCGACGAGGTTTACGGAGACACGGACGTGCCTCCGCAGAATCGCGACGATGCTTCTGGAAGTCTGAAGAAAACAAAAAAGGGACGTTCCTAGCCGGTTTCGACGATTTATCTCTGATTACGCGATCGCGACGGTCAAGACTTGGCAGGTTGGCGGATGAAGTGTTTGCGGTATTGGAGGCCTGCTCGCGAGGACTGAGAATAATTCCCGGATGTTCGAAAGCAAATGAACACGGTATTGATCGTGGATGATAATGCCTTGATCCGCTCTGGAGTTCGCCGGATTCTCGAGGCGTCCAGCACATGGACGGTTTGTGGTGAGGCGGAGAGCGGCCGAGGCGCAATGAATCTCGCGGAGGAATTAAAGCCAGACGTAATCGTGATGGACATGTCCATGCCCGGCATCGATGGCCTGGAAGCGACGCAGAGCATTAAGAACAGATTGCCCAATGCAAAAGTGCTCCTGCTGACGGTGCATATTTCGAAACAATTGGCCGAAATCGCATTTCGTGCAGGGGTGAATGGTTACCTGGTGAAAGCCGCCACGCGACAGGAACTGATTCGCGCTTTGGATACGATTTCTCAGGGGCGAATTTATGTCAGCCCGGCGATCCTTTCTGCTGGTAATGAGAACTGGAGTGGGTAATTAAAGCGCAACCGTCGAAAACAAATAGCGTTGGCTAACACCCGCGCATTTCAAAACAGGGAGGTTATCGTGAAAGAAACATCCACGCCGCCTATGATTGAGAACGCCAAACCGTTGTGCCCTCGCGACAATAACCAGATGCATTTCGACGCCAATGGCATTGACGCAAACAACGGAGGCGAGCGTATTCCGTCGTACCACTGTAAATTTTACGACTGCGACGTGCGGTTTAATATCACGACGGGATACTTTACGGTCGAGACGGTTCTGGAGCATCCGAACTTTATAGAAGAACCGGGAACCAACCTGTTGCAATGCCCGCGCCATGGTACATGGTTGTATCGCAGCGAGAACGAACAGCGCGATGGCGAGAAGTTTGTTTGGCGATGCGGAGCGCAGGGATGTGACTACATGCGAGACGACGTTGGCGGGATTTGGTTGCGAGAATAGCGCGCTGCGGTACGGTCATCGCGACCATAGGTAGCGGCTCGACCTCCGCGGGCACATTAATGAACTTCTGCCGGAACGGATTTTAAGTAAGCGATGATGGCTTTCGCGTCCTCATGGTTCATATGATAGATGTGCATCGGCGGCCGCAATACTTCGCCTTGAGGTCCCGTGCCCTTCTCCAAAACTCTCAGGCCTTCCTCTTCCGTAAAGCTTGAAAATCCCGCCAAAGCAGGCGCACGATCAGCCCAATTAGCAATTGGCATGACGGGGGAAATCCATATGGGTGCGCCTTGGAGCCAGGCTCCCTTG
>DASXLU010000458.1:0-6485 GCA_036496065.1 Candidatus Acidiferrum sp. | reverse complement strand
GTACGTCGGTGGCGGCGCCGTCGAGACTTTTCGAAAGGTCAAACTGCAATACGAAGCTCGAGTGCCCCTGGATATTGTTCGAGGTGACCATCTCGAGTCCGGGGATCTGCATGAACTGCCGTTCGAGTGGCGTGGCGACGTTGTTTGCCATGGTATCCGGCGTTGCGCCCGGATAGTTCACTTGGACCTGGATGACTGGGTAATCGACTGCCGGCAGGTCGCTCACGGGCAGTCGGGTGTAGGCAAATACTCCGAACAGGATGACGGAGACCGTGAGCGCCACGGTCATTACGGGCCGTCGAACAAATGGTTCAGAGAGGTTCACGAGCGACCTTCTTTTTCTGAAGCAGCCGGCTTGCCGGCATCTGCAGGCCCGGGCGCCGGCGCTGAGGCACCCTGAACTTGCACTTTGCCTCCCGGCCGAACCAATAGATGGCCAGCCAGCACCACGCGCTCGCCGGCGGCAAGGCCTTTGGTTATGACGACCTCGTCGCCCTGACGTTGGCCCAAAGTGACGGGACGGAGTTCTGCAGTGTTATCCGCCTTGATCACGAACACGAACGGGCCCTGTTGGCTGATTTGCGCTGCCTGGTTGGGAACAAGCACTGCACCGTTTTTAGTTTCGAGGACCAGCTTCACGTTAACGAACTGCCCCGGCCAGAAGTGGCGATCGGGATTGGAAAGCGTTGCACGCAGATTGACGGTTCCTGTAGAGTTTTGCACGGAGTTGTCGAGAAATTCGACCTTGCCCGGGCGAGCACTGCCCTCCGGATCGCTTGGGAGGCGGACGAGCGCCTTGAGAGTGCCGTGATTCATCTGCTTCTGCACTCCGGGAAGATCGTTCTCGGTCACCGTGAAGAGCGCATAGATCGGGTCAATTCGCTGGATCGACAGAAGGGAAGTCGTGTTTGCTTGTACGACGTTTCCGACATCGACCAGGCGAGCGCCGGCGCGGCCGTCGATGGGAGAGTGGATGTAGCAATAGTCCAAGTTGATCTGCGCCGTTTCGATCGCCGCTTTTGCGGCTTCCACCTGCGCCTCACTCTGGTCCACGGTGCTCTTCTTTGTGTCGTAATCCTGCTTGGAAATGGCGCGCGTGCCTACCAGCTCCTGGTCGCGAGCGAATTGCACTTTGGCAAGTTCAAGGGCCGATTGCGCCTGTGCGAGACTGGCCTTAGCCGAGTCTAACTGTGCTTTAAAGGGACTCGGATCGATCACGAAAAGGAGCTGCCCTTTCTTGAGGTTGTCTCCATCCTGGAAGCGGCGCTCCGCGACTCGCCCGGACACTTGCGGCATCAGGTTTACGGATTCGAAGGCCGTGTTTCTGCCGATTTCGTCCAGATACTGGGGCACGTTCTTGGCCGATGCTTCGACCACGGAGACCAACGGCGGCGGTAAAGTACCTGCGTTCGCGGCCTGGGTCTTGCTCCTGTTACAGGAAACAACCAAGAATACAAACGGCAACAACAAAGCGAGGTAGAAGATGGAAACGGGTTTCAGAGAGGCCGCGTCCTTCTGTCGCTCGTTTTCTTGTTTTCCATCGAAGTCATGAAGTGTTGGCCCGAGTTGCATCGTTTGTGTCTCCGTGGTCTTAAAGATTGGCGGTTCAGGTGTTCGAGGAACCATGATTCTTCCCTTTGCTCCGTTTCGGCTGGAGTTTCCGGGTTATCTGCTCAAGTTGATATTTTGTGAAAACCCCGGCACACAAAAACTTTGCGCCTTGGCGCATAAAGTCGGAGAGAACGCTTTCTCCCTCTTTGCTGATCGCGGTGACATTGTTCAGGTCGATCACGAGCCGGCGAGAAGGGGACTCGTCGACTGTCGCAGCCCAGGTCCTTTTCAACTCTTCCACCCACGGCTGGACCAGTGCTCCCTCCAATACTAGGCGTCGCTGATTCCGAGTCTTCACGATGGTTACCTTCAGCATGGTCTTTCCACAGAGGTCAAAGGCACTCGCGATGCCAAACACGGGAACCTCCAGAACCGCCGCATGTAGTTGAAATTAGGGAAGCGAGAGGTAGCGCTTCATCGCTTATGTCGAAAAGTGTCGAAGCAAATGTCGAGGTCTGACGAAGGCTACGAAATCTTGCGCGGATCAATGTCCAGCTTCTTCATGCGGGAAATCAGAGTCGTGCGTTTCAGGCCCATGCGGACGGCGGCGCCATCGGGCCCGGAGACGCGCCCGTTCGTTTCTCTCAGTATTCGCACAATCTCTTCTCGCTCACCAGCATGCCGTGCTGCTTGTCCTTCGCCGGACCCAGCCTTCTCCAATTCACCCACGGGCACTTGCAACGCGGGTCCGCGAGTGAGAATCACCGACCGTTCGATGAAGTTCTCAAGCTCGCGAATATTGCCAGGCCAATGCCAGGCGGAAAGTTTTTTCAACGTGGCCGCAGGAATCGACTCAATTTGCTTTTCCATCAGGCGGCCATATTTCTGGGCAAAATACCGGACCAACAGAGGAATATCCTCGGGGCGGTCGCGCAGAGGAGGAATGCGGATGGGAAACACGTTCAAGCGATAATACAAATCGCTACGAAACTCGCGGTTCTCCACCATTCTTTCGAGATCGCGGTTGGTGGCGGCAATCAGACGAACGTCAACCCGTTTGGTTTGTATGCTGCCGAGCCTTTCGAATTCCCGTTCCTGGAGTGCGCGTAGCAATTTGGGTTGGATTTCGGCGGGAATATCACCGACCTCATCCAGGAAAAGAGTTCCGCTGTGTGCGAGCTCAAGGCGGCCGAGCTTTTGAGAGATGGCGCCGGTGAAGGCGCCGCGTTCGTGTCCGAAAATCTCGCTCTCGAGGAGCCCGGTAGGAATCGCAGCGCAGTTCAGCTTTACAAAAGTGCGGTCGCGCCGGCGACTGCGGCCGTGAATGGCTCGCGCAATCAGCTCTTTCCCTGTTCCCGTTTCGCCAAGCAGCAAAACCGTGGAATCACTGGGCGCGACCGTGTCTACCAATTCGAGTACATAGCGCAGAGCCGGGCTCTGCCCCACGAGTCCCTCGAAATCTATGTCGCCACGGATTTCGCTTTCCAGATAGAGTTTCTCCTGGGCGAGTTTGTCCCTGAGTTCTGCGATCTCGCCAAACGCCCGGGCATTCTCGACGCCCATAGCTACCTGATTCGCCACCTGCGTGAGGAAAGCCACTTCATCATCATCGAAGGAATTCTCCTCTCGCCTAGCGATTCCCATAACCCCGAGGAGCTTGTTATGGCTGATCAACGGCACGTCGCAGAACGAGTGCAAGCCCTCTGCTCGAGCCTTCTCGTACATATCGGGAGCGACAGTTTGTGGGTCGAGCCGGTTCACGACGACGGGCTTCCCAGTGCGGAAAGCGTCCCCAGGCGCTGTTCCCTCGATAGGACAGAAGGCGGTTTCGACAAAAATCCCTTTGTTCTCAGGGAAGTCGAGGGCATGGACGATCAAATTCTTGCCATCGGCGTCGGGGAGAAAGATAGCAGCAGCTTCGCTGCGTATTACTCGCCGAACAGAGCTGGAAATCGCGCGCAGAAGTTCAGAGAACTCCAGATTCGAAACGGTCTGGTTGGTAATCTCCAGTATGAGCTCCAGCCGTTCTCGCGATCGTTGCGAATTTCGGAAGTTCACCGCTGCGTCGATCGCCAAGCCGACTTGATCCGCAACGAGAGACAGAAAACGAACCTCATCGGGAGGGTACGCGTGTGGCTGCAGACTGCCTAAACTCAGGACACCTATCTGACGACGGCCATTGACCACAGGAAGCGTGCAAGTGGATGCGATGCCCAGGTCATTGAGAACTTGTTTGTGTGGAGCGAATTTGGTTTCAGAGCACCAGTCGTCCGTCACTAAGGGTTCTTGATTATCGTATACCCAGGCGATGGGAGTTCCTTCCAGCGGTTCCGTGTGCAAGGAACAATCCAGTCTCTGTCCATTCGCTTCCAGCAGCCGCCATAGAGGCTTCTTGGTATCGGGATCGAAGCCCACGAAATGAAGATATTCGAGCGAAATCACGTCGCGCAACTTTGTAGTGAACGTGTCCGCCATACCGGAGCAGTCCTCGCAAGCCGCGATTGCTTTTGTTACTCGCAATAGCGCTTCGTAGCGAATTTCGGTAGAAGCGCGCCGGATTTCTGTCGCAGTGTTCATGTGGTCCACTGGAGTCAGCCACTACGGTGTCGTCGTCGCGTCCACGGCAGCAGCGCCACGACCTACCCTATGCCTTATACGATGTGAAATAAGGTCAAATTGGTACCTCGGTTGGACCTCGCCGCAGTCGCATAGGACTATTAGGCCCAATACCTTAGCTGTGCTCTTATCGAAGGACCTCACTATGAGCGGGCCGATGGCCAACAAGAGGTCTTACGAGAGACAGAAGGGTATTGATGAGTGCGGCCAATGCACCAGGCGGGTAATACAAGAAGAACCCGAGGCCACCAGTCTTCTAGGGCTCAGCGTTTTAGGATGAGCGCTGAGATCTTCTTCAAGAGCCTGTCAGAGATCGAACACTGCGGCGTCAGGACTTACCTTACGAAAGTCAGTCACCGCCACATGGTTACTGCAGTTCGATGATCATCAGGGATATATCGTCCGCGATGGGGCCGTGCCTCCAGGTACTTACGCCGTCTAGGATTGTCTGTTTCATGCGGGGAAGGGGTTGCGTCGCCGATTCCCGGACCAACTTCGCCAAGCCTTTAACGGCGAGCATTTCGTGACTCTGATTGAAGACCTCGACGAGTCCGTCCGTGTACAGAACTATCCGGTCGCCGGTTGCAAGGTCGATTTCATCGGCCGAGCCGGACGGCGTTGTATCGGAGAGGCAGCCGAGTATGCCGTTTTGCGAATCGAGCAGGCGAAGAACGCCATCGGAGACAATCATTGCCGGTGGATGGCCAGCGGCAGCAAAAGTCACGCGGTGTCCGTTCTGAGAAAAACGCGCTGCAGCCATCGTGAAACAAAAACCGTCGGCTGCGAGGCGATCGTATACGAAGTTGTGAATGCGCTGCAGCAGCGTGCTGGGGCCAGCCTTGCCTTCGAGTTCATGGAGGGTCTCCGAGTAAATGCGGTTGGCGACGAGAGCCGAACCGATGCCATGGCCAGATACGTCGCACATCACGATGTTTAGAAATTCGTCGCCCTGCGAGAAGATCACGCCAAAGTCACCGCCTATGATACGCGCAGGGCCGTAATAGGCCTCAACGGCAATGTTGTTCCACACCAAACTGCGGGGCGCGAGTGATTGTTGGACGCGGGCAGCCAGCGCAAGTTCGGACTGAATTTCCATTTGGCGCTTCCCGAGGAGTGCGTTGGATTCGCGAAGTTGTTCCTCGACATGTTTCTGAGCGCTGATGTCGGTTATGGTAACTAAGCCGTATTCTTTTCCGTCAGGACCCTTAATCATGCGGCTACTGAAAATCGCTGGGATTTTCTTGCCGTCCTTCCGGGGGAAATAGAACTCATTGCGGTGGCGGCCGTAGCGCTGGCCCAATTCATGCTGGCGCATGATGTACGGGAGATCTTCCCGCGGAAAAATCGCATCGGGTGTATGGCCCTGAATGTCACTACGTTGGTAACGACCTAATCGGATCAGGGCCTCGTTCGCGAAAAGTATACGAAGCTGGTCGTCAACGATGATCACTCCCTCGTTGAGCTCTTCCAGGATGACCTCCATCTGGCCAAGCCAAGCTGGAGTTTGCATCACGCTGCTAGGCATGTCCATTAGATGGTTCAGTTTGATGAGGCGTTTTCATAAATTTTGGGGCGTCTGCTCTTGAATTCATACGCTTGTTTTTGTTTATCACTCTAGAGATCGGACTTGCCGTCAATATTCATCATTGTGACTCTTCGATATGTACTTGGCTTCATACGTGAATCCTCAAGTGTCCCGTGCGCCGTCCTGGAGTTTCGCGGCCATTCTCACTACGGCATGCTACGGATAGGCTCATAAAACGACACCTCGCGAGGTGTGCGCAGAAGTTCCTGCAGACGCGCCTCGTACTGAGCGCGGTAGGGACGCTTCATTTGTTCCGACATGAAGTTTTCACGGTCAAGCCAGGTTTCGACTAGCATGATCGTGTCCGGGTCCTCGGCTTTACGAAGGGCGATCGCGTTCACGAAAGTGTCCTCGACCTTCATCGCATCAAAGACATCATTGAGGAGTGCCAGGAACTCAGCAGCCCGGCCAGGCTTGAGTGGGATGCTTACTAAAATAGTGAATGGTTTACGGCTCATTTCGCTCTCCAATCTGAAGTAAAGGTATGCGGCCGTATGCGGCCTGCTGGTGGGCCAATGTTCTGCTGGCGCGCGAAAACCGGCCTAGCTACTTACTGACCAAACTTGTCACCAAACATGGGAAGCCCGCTTTTCGACGATTCGCGCGAAGCCTCGTCTTGGATCACATCCCAATGCTCGACCAGAACGCCATCCTCGATGCGAACGATGTCCGCCGCGATCCAGTTCACAGGGAGGCCGAAGCTCAAAAATCGCCCATGCACGATGACGAAATT
>DASXLU010000457.1:0-5035 GCA_036496065.1 Candidatus Acidiferrum sp. | reverse complement strand
AATTCCTTCCACCCGTTGCTCCCGGAGCTGCGCCTGCCAAAAATCTTTTTTCATTCGCCTGGCGGGCTCTTCCGATCTTAGCAAGGTAGCGTGAACCAATCGCGCAAACGTGTCCAATTCGCCCACATGAAATTTTGTCGCAAAAAATAAGGTGCGAATCCCGTCGCGTTGCAGATCGCCGGCCAGCGCGCGGAATTCGCCGCGGGCGTCGGGCAAGTGGCCTTCGTTGATTTTCGCCACGACGATGCCGCCGCGCTCGATGCGCACTTCCAATCCGTCCAACCCGCTAGCTGCTGCGCGAAGTGTGTCATAGGCCGCATCCAAGCTGTCGAGCACGCGGGGATGCGCAGGGTCGTAAAGCCGGTGCGAGCGCACCAACAGCAACAGGTCGCGCAGAGCCAAAGTCACATCCGCTACTCGCGGATCGGCAGCCGCGGAGCGTTCCCATGTGTCGTGGGAAGCTTCCAAAGAAGGGCCCTTCCGCGATTGCGGTTGGGTGGCCTTCTTTTCCGTCTTTAGAAGTGTGGCTCGCTGTAGCAAAGTATTTTCCTGAACCTCTGCTCAGGCCCGAAGTAACCGTAACCGCTCGCGGTATGGGAATAGCTAGACGACGGCCCATCCGGAGCCATTCCGTCATGTACGAGATTGGGACTCCAATAGTGGGATGGCTATAGTACTGGCAGCCTATGGGTGCTTTACGATGACGGCTCTATCTCTAACGGTGCGCTGGACTTAGCCATTAATTCGCGATCTGTTCGCTGTACCTGCTTTGCGTTTAGCGCGCTTTTAGCGTTTCCGACACGATGACCGTGCCGCCTTCCGTCGCCTGAACGCCTCGGCGTCCTTGCTGGTAACCGTTGAGCCGCACGACAATCACGTGCGTGCCGGATGACATCTGAACCCGCGCCGGTGAAAAACTCCCCGTCGAAGCGCCGTCTATAAAGATTTCTGCGCCGGCTGGAACGGTGGTGACCTGCGCCCACGCTACGTGAGTTTGCGATCTCTCTTTTAGGTCCGCGTTTAGCGAAGTTTGAATGTTGTCTTTCACCTGAACATGTCCGCTATAGGCCTCATAACCCGCCAGCCGGAGCACCAGGTCGTATTGTCCCGGCCCAAGCGGCAAATTGGCTGGCGTCTGGCCTGACTGCTTCGCCCCATTGATGAAAATGTCCGCCCCAGCAGGATGGCTGGTTACGAGCAATCCCTTCGCCAGCGATTCCAGATGCAGCTTCTGATCCAGCGAATCGCCCTTCTTAAGTTCGAAAGCTGATTGCACGGATTGGTAGCCATCTTTTTGTACTTGCAGGCTGTAGCGCCTGGCTTCGAGATCGTCGAAGCTGCAAGGCGTGGTGCAATTCGCGATCTCGCGGCCAGCCGGACCGTACAACGTAGCGACTGCGCCGATTACGTCGGTGATTACGTGGATTGCACTTTTGCCTTTTGCGGGCACCGGATGCGATCCGTCCTGTCCCTTCTCGGAGCCTGCGAGCGCGGTGTCATCGTATTGCGTGTCGTCGACGACGTGGACGGCAGCAGGCGCATTGCGCATGAAGCGCAGAAGGGTAGCGTGCTCATTTGGCCGAAGCTTGCCCACCAGAGCGAGCGTGTTGCCCGAGCCTTGTACCTTCACGCGCGAGGCCAAGCCCTGTTCCGCAATCGCTTCTTCGATTCGTCCTTTGTATTCGGCCGCGGTCGCGCTCAATGCTGGCTCTGATTTCTTGGGTGCTGCTACGGGAGCAGTTACCGGCGCAGGGATTGGTTCAACGCTCGTTGGCTCGGCCGCCGCAACAGTTTTCGCCGGCAAAGTTTTATTCGAATCCGCGTCAGCAGTCGTTTGCGCAACTGCCGCGTTGCTCGCTGGCTCGGTAGCATCTTGCGTTACCGGTTGCGAAGCAGATGGAGCCGGTGTCGCTGCGGTCTTGGACGTCTCGATCGGCGTCAAATTATTTCTTACTCGCGCCGCCTGAAACTCGGGACGCAACCGGTTCACTCCGAAAGCAATCACCGACAGCAGAAATATCGCCGCCAACACCGTGAGAAACGTGTTTTTCTTTTTAGGCTCTTCGTAGGTCTGGATCGGACCGGTTCGGCGAATCACCGGCGTCTGCGTTGGACTGGCAACACGCTGCTGCAAAGAATGCACCGTTGCCACGGTCATCGAGTCTTCGTCATGTGCATGTGCGCCGCGCGTAGCATTATTGTTGGAGATCAGCGGAATGGCCGCCTTCGTTCGCGCAGAATGCACCGTCATGTCTGGACTAGTGCCACCTCCCAGCGCCCGGTAACTGCGCAGGTCTTCCAACATTTCGCGGCAGTTCTGGTAGCGCGTCTCCGGCTCCTTGGAAAGCGCGCGCATCACAATTTCGTTTAAGCCCGGATGCACCGCCGGATTCAGTTGGCGCGGCGGAATCGGCTCTTCATTCACAATTTTATAAATCACTGTGGTGATGCTGTGTCCGGGAAACGGTTTCTCTCCAGTCAGCAGCTCATAAAGAACCACGCCAAGCGAAAAGATATCGCTGCGCCCATCGACCGGCCGGCCCTTCACTTGTTCCGGAGACATGTAGCTCGGCGTGCCCATCACGTGCGTGGTCTGCTGCACGGTGCCGAACTGCAAAATTTTCGCCGTGCCGAAATCAGTGACCTTTACCGTATCGTCGCGAGTCAACATCAGGTTTGCGGGCTTGATGTCGCGATGAACGATGTTGCGTTCGTGCGCAAACTGCAACGCGCTGCAAGTCTGCTCCATGATGCGAAGCGCGCGGGATGCGGGGAACGCGTGCCCACCATCGATCAACGCTTGCAAGCTCTTGCCTTCCACCAGCTCCATAGTGATGTAGTACAAACCATTTTCTTCGCCAGCGTCGTACACCACCACGATATTGGGATGCGTCAGTAATCCGGCGGCTCGCGCTTCCGTCT
Organism: Candidatus Acidiferrum sp.; assembly: GCA_036496065.1. Taxonomy (GTDB): domain Bacteria; phylum Acidobacteriota; class Terriglobia; order Acidiferrales; family UBA7541; genus Acidiferrum. The sequence continues at coordinate 2,113 of DASXLU010000457.1, read as the reverse complement.
GAAATCGCGATAAGAGTTCGGGGCGTGTGAGACCTGTGCCTTCTTCGCTTAGGCGGATAGTCTTCACCGCCACAGGACGGCCAATTACCGGATCGGTTGCGCGGTAAACCACACCCATGGCGCCGCGCCCGAGTTCACCCAATATTTCGTAGCGTCCCGCTTTAACGATCGTTTCCATGCAATTGCGGCCGCACTCGAGCGGCCTTCCTCGTAAACACCCCGACCCACTATTGCTTGGCGCACCTAACGCTGTTGGCTGCCTGAAAAGATACGAGCAGAGGTTCCATCACGAGCTCCTGCACAAGCGGTTTTTCCGTCGCCCGCCTGCTTCAGGCACACCCGCGCCATTTCTGACAGTAGCGACGCGGTTTTCTGTGGGTCAACGCTACGACAGTACTACTGTGCCCCACTCGACATGGCCATTCGTACAGGTCGCAGTTAGTTACGGTAAGACTGCTGAAGGAGATTGCAGCCGTTCCGGCATGGGCACGTTGGTTTCGCGCACCGGATGATCGACTTCGGTTGGCCGCGCGGGAGCTTCCAGGCCGTCGGTCAACAGATAACCTTGCAGCGCGATGCCCGTGGTCCAGACGCTTTCAAGCGCGGCGATGTATTCCGTCTGCAGTTGGAACAATTTGCGTTGTGTCTCGATCACTCTTGGCGGCGCCGCCAGCATCAGTCCATATTTCTCCACCATCAATGTATAGGCCCGTTTCGCGCGCGGCAAAATTTCGTCGCGATATTCCAGCGCCATCAATTTCGCGTTGGCGTATTGGTCGACCACCGTGGCGGCTCGTTCGCGCAGCATCAGCCCAACGCGCTGCTTCTCCAGTTGCGAGCGGTCGCGATCGGCCAGCGCGGCTGTCACGTTGCCTTGATTGCGATTGAAAATCGGCAATTGCACCCCAACTTCAGCGATTCCTTCCCAGCCGGTTTGCAGATTGCCCGCGGCCAGCGGCTCGCGGTTATATTCCAGTCCTCCGCGCAACTGCAAGTCCGGCAGTGGTTCGCGCTTCGCTCGCACAATCTCCGAAAGCGCCCGCTGCTCGGCGGCATCTGCAATTCGCGTCGCCGGGCTTTGCGTTGCGATCGTATCCACAATTTGTTCTTCGTTCAGTTCCGGCAAGTTGTGCTCCAGGTCGCCCGCCACCACGGCAACTGGCAGTTCCGGCTTTCCTACAACAGCCGCCAACGACCTCCATTCTTCGCGCAAGGTGTTTTCCTGCATGCGCGCCGCCACGCGCGTACGTTGTGCCTCGACTTCGCTCTCCAGCAATTCGGTCTCATCCGTCTGGCCTGTGTTGAATAAACGTCGCTGCGTATCCACGTAGTCCGACTCGATTTTCACCAGGTCGCCGCGCATGTCCAGCAGTTCTTGTGCCGCCAGCACGCGGAAATACGCCGTCTTTACCGCGCTTTCCACTCGCACCTTTTGCTCTTCCGCTTCCACTTCCGCAATCCGCGTTTCTTTCGCAAATACGTCCCGGGCCTTTTCCAACTTTCCACCGGTCACGATGTTCTGCTGCACAAAAAATCCCTGCTTGCCGCCGTTTATCGAGCCGCCTCGAATTTCGTCTCCCGCATAGCCCACCGTTGGATTTGGATACAAGCCGGCTTGTTGTCCGCGCGCCTTAGAAGCACGGATCTCCGCTTCAGCCTGGCGCAGAGTCGGATTGGACTCTTTCGCCAGCCGCTCAGCTTCCTCCAAGGTAAAAAGCGTGCCTCGCGCCTGTTCTTGTGCCCGACCCATTCGCGGATACATGGCTTTCACGCCCATGTCGCCGTGCGCGTGATGCTCAGGCGCTTGCTGCGGCATCGACATCCCCGGTATTTCTTGCGCGTGCAGCACACCAATCGGCAGTAGTGCCAATACCAAAGCAAGCCCGGCCAGCCTGATCCCGTCATTCCGGACGCAGCCTGCCCCTCTCCCGTCATTCCGAACGGAGTCTGCGGAGTGAGGAACTCTTCGGCGTCGCGCGAAGTCCGCGCGATGAATCTCTCTTGCATTTTCATAATTTCGCATCAAATCTCTCCCTAATTTTCTTTCGCGGCGCTTTTCACGAGTGGTGTCCATGCACTGCCGCTTCCTTCTCCCCGCGTGAGCGAATCTTCT
>DASXLU010000456.1:0-6890 GCA_036496065.1 Candidatus Acidiferrum sp. | reverse complement strand
GGCGGAGTTCGAGCGCAATTCCGCTTCCGCTTCCCGGCGCGCTGTTACGTCCGCTCCAACGATCAGCAACTCGCCTGTCGCTGCGTGAGGAGGGGTAATATAGGCGATGGTGAAACCGAGTTGCCGGCTGCTTCCTTCTTTTTCGAAGACCAGATCGTCCCATCTGATTTGGCCTTTCAAGTCGCGTATGCGATCGAGCTTGGCGCCTATGTCACCACCCCGCCAATCGATGCCGCAGGAATCCAACGGCATCCCTAGCACTTCTTCTCGCTGCAGACCAAAGATGTTTGCGGCAGCGGTGTTCCAGCGACGGATACGCCCCTTCATATCGAGGCCAATTAGAATGGAGGGGACAGAATTTAGAAAAAAGCTCGTCTCTTCTGACTCAAGACCCGGGGATCGGTCTCTGCTCCCGGCGCTCTCGAGTTCCCTCGGGGTGTTATCCGTGCCTTTGTCGCATTTAGTTCGCATCACGCTTCTGACCCTATTTTCGGGCGGCTGGCAGACGACAAATGAACGGGCCGACCTCGAACAATCTATCGGCAAATGCATGGAAATCCTGAACCAAGCTAATGGCGATTGAGCGCTCAAGAAATTTCTTCTGCCTGCTGGAAAGCGCTAAAGAAGTTTCCAATACCTGTCGATGTTTAAATTAGATTTACGCATAGTGTCTCCAGTGCGAGAGCGACACCGATGCAGGAAAAAATTCTTTTTGTCGACGACGAACCGCAAGTCCTTGAAGGATTCCGGCGCCTGCTCGGGGGATCTTTTCAAATCGAAACTGCCACCAGCAGCGCGGAAGCCGTCGAGAAGCTAAAGAAAAGCCAAGGAATTGCAGTAACTGTTTGCGATATGCGCATGCCTGGGATGGATGGCGCTCATCTGCTACAAAAGATAAAGATAGATTTTCCGGACGTAGTCCGGGTGATGTTGACAGGCAACACCGACCAACAGACCGCAATTCAAGCGGTTAATGACGGGCAAATCTTCCGATTCTTAACCAAACCTTGCACCAAGGATGTTCTGATTGCTGCTCTCCATGCCGCCCTGATTCAGCATCGAGTTACAAGCAGCAAAGAGGAACTCTTGGATCGAGCGCGCTATGGACATCGCCTCGAGCCTTGGACGGCCGATCCCTCTTCTGCCGTGTTCAGAGAAGTGGAAGGAAAGGTTCGAGAGTTGGTCGGTCCGGAAGCACGCACATACCAACCCTCAGATGGTGGTATGTATCTTGGCAGTGTGGTCTGGCTGTGTTTGGATTACATGGTGCAGAGTATTTCGTCAGCCCAGGCCATTGTACATCCCAGGAATTTACTCACAAATACTCCAAAAGTTGGAGAAGTAGTTCGCATTGAATATACCAATGGCAGCGGAGAGGTGACCCTGGTGCGAAATCGAAGAGCCTAACCTTCTAGATATGTTCTACATAGATGTGACCTTAGTGCATTAAGGATCATTTGGTTTCCCTCACCTTCGTGCCGCTCGCGCTTTCCTCAATTTCACATCCTTAGGCATCTCGATTGGGAACCTCTAAAACTTGTGCTTAAGAATGCCGGCCAGTTTCCGCGCCCCTCGCTTGGCGAAACGAGATGAAGGCGAGCCTCACTATTAAGGTAGAAAACTTTTTCCTTCTATCACAGGAGTCCGCCATGAAAACCTGTATCTTCCCGCGTAACTTAGTCATTGGGGCGTGGCTGCTATTAACCCTGGTAGCCACTGGCTGTCACGATGAGGCGAAGCTTGTTGCCGGTTCCCCTGGCGATACACTCGAGGGGCCTGCACATTTGACAGCTGCTCTTCCGATCGACAATGGGAAACGGGGCATCCGAACTTGATCGAGAGCCAGACAGACTAGGCGCTCGTAATCGAACGGAGCGCCCGGATAAATCCGCCGCCAGCCACGTTGCATCGTTTCGCACAAATTTCCGTGCTCCGCGGATAAGGACGTCGGCCGGCCACACAAGAATGGGGCACTAACCGATGGAAGTTTCGCAGCATTATCGGGTAGGATGCGGGCATGAAGACCCAAACTTTTTCACGAAGAACGTTCGTCGCATTTTCTGCAACAGTGCCGTGGGCTTGGCGCGCGGTAGCCAGCCCGACAAGCACGTTACCGATGGGACTGGAAATGTACTCCGTGCGCGACGAATTGAAGAAGGACCCACAAGGTACTGTGCGAGTCGTTGCACAAATGGGCTATCAGGGCTTGGAGTTCTATGCGCCATACTTCGAGTGGAGTCCCGCACAGGCCAAAGATATGAAGAAGCTGTTGGATGATTTGGGCATCCGGTGTTTCTCTACGCACAATGATTCGTCGTATTTCAGCAAAGAAAAAATACAGCAGGCGGCGGACCTCAACGTGATTTTGGGAAGCAAATATATGGTGATGGCGAGTTCACAACCGAAACCCGGCATGGATGGGTGGAAAGAAGTGGCGGATGTGCTGAACGGTGCGGCGGATACTCTGGCAAGTTGGGGACTGAGGCCCGGCTACCACAATCACCAACTGGAGTTCACGCCGGTGGATGGTGTGCGCCCCATCGAGATTCTTGCGAAAAACACGAAGCCTTCGGTGATGCTGCAACTCGACGTGGGAACCTGCCTTGAAGCAGGCTCGGATCCCGTGGCGTGGATTCGCGCGAATCCAGGGCGAATTCGCTCGCTCCACTGTAAAGACTGGTCGCCGGAAACAGGCAAGGGCTACACGGTTTTATTTGGAGAAGGCGTCGCCGATTGGAAAGCTATTTTTGCGGCAGCGCAAGCGCCCGGTGGCGCGGAATATTACCTGATGGAGCAAGAAGGCAGCCGTTTTCCCGAAACAGAAACGGCTAAGAAGTGCCTGGACGCATATCGGGAAAAATATTCGTAGCCTTCTGACCGGTAACGTGCCGAACCTCCTTGGCTCATGCGGACAAATACGACTCGCTAAGTTCAGATCTGGCACAGCGAAATAGGACTGAATTTGTCCTGAATACCAGCAAAATCGCAAACTAGTACGAGTTTCCCGTTGACACATGTGTTGAATATTGCAACGATTAACTATCCTTTCGACCTTCCACCTGATCAGTTTCTTCACACTCGGTGGAACATGTCTCTCTCACGTCGCAAAATAAGCCGCCACATCTCCACTGATGACGTTCCGTATTTCAATATTTCGCTGAAGCCTTGGCTTCCTAGCGAAATCCCATTTTCTATGCCCGTTAATATATTTTCGCGGAATCAGGCCGTCGTCGGTCAAGTTGAGCTCGTTGCACCATTTTGGTACAACCCTGGTTATCAGGCGATAACTCACTTCACGTGAAGTCCGTACGTAAAGTATTTGAGGCGAGCCACCGGCATTTCCGGTAGGATGCCCGAGGATTTAGACGGCGCGGCAGTCGCAGCAGTACCACGCCGAATTTAGATGAGGGAGAGCAACATGCTGACAGCAACAAAAAAGATCGGAACGCTGACGTTAACGGCGGCGCTGCTCGCAGGCACTTGCCTTTTGAGCGTACCGGCGAAGGCGGATGTAGCGGCAGCCGAAGGAACATTTAAAGCGAAGTGTGCTGCGTGTCACGGTGCGGATGGCAAGGGTAAAGAGATGATGAAGACGCGCGACCTCGCGTCTGCGGACGTGCAAAAGCAGAGCGACACGGATCTGTCCACCATTATCACCAAGGGTAAGGGAAAAATGCCTGCGTACGGTTCAATGACTCCGGACCAGGTAAAAGACATGGTGGCTTTTATCCGCTCGCTGAAGAAGTAAGTGCAGGCGCAATTTGCCGTGGACTTAGGCGCGGAGCATGGCTCGCTCCTACATGCTCCGTGCAATTAGATAAAAACAGGAGGCAGTGATGAAGAAGTTGGTAGCAGGAATCGCGTTGGTAGCAGTGTTGTGTTTGATGGGCAGTGTGGCGCGTTCGCAAGACGCGGCAAACGGTGAGAAAGTTTACAAAGCAAAGTGCGCTAGTTGCCATGGTCCAGACGGCAAGGGTGAAACCGCTGCCGGAAAGGCCACCAAGGCTCGTGATCTCGGTTCCGCGGACGTAAAGAAGGAAACAGACGCGGAATGGACCGACATCATCGTGAAGGGCAAGAACAAAATGCCCGGCTACGACAAGAAGCTCACTGACGCGGAAGTGAAAGACGTCGTGGCTTATATGCGGAGCCTCGTAAAGTAAGTTTGCCGGTAGGCGTTAACCCCACGCTTACAACAAAGGTAGCGCATGGGCCCTGGCGGATCCTTCGCCGGGGCTTATGTGAGCGAAAAGGATCGGGGCGCAGACGCGCCGGAGTATTTCATGAGTCTCGGAGAGCATATTCGCGATTGGGCCAGGCCAGCATATTACCTGGGACAGAACACCTTAAGCCTGATCGGCGCAGTACTTACCACCAGCAGCGCCATCACCCTGATTGGATTTTGGATTTATGATTTCGTGCTTCCGGGCCCCCCGCATCCTTACATTGGAATCCTGATCTTCCTGATCCTCCCGGGAATTTTCCTCTTGGGCCTCGTCCTGATTCCACTTGGCATCGCGCTCCGCCGGAAAGAACTGCGCAATGCCGGTGAGTTGCCGGATGGCTATCCCGCCGTGGATTTGAAGATGCCGATGGTGCGCCACGCCATCGTTCTGATTGGTATCGCCACGTTCATGAATGTGTTGATTTTTGGGTTCGCGTCATATCGTGGCGTCTCTTATATGGATACGACGACGTTCTGCGGGCAGACCTGCCATACCGTGATGCAGCCGGAATTTTCCGCTTACCAGAATTCTCCGCATGCCCACGTCGACTGCGTGGAGTGCCACATCGGGCCCGGCGCCGGTTGGTTTGTGCGCTCGAAGCTGTCTGGCTTGCGACAGGTGTTCGCGGTCACCTTCAAGACTTATTCGCGACCCATTCCTTCCCCAGTAAAATATTTGCGGCCTGCTCGGGAAACTTGCGAGCACTGTCACTGGCCGCAACGATTCACGGGCGACAAATTTATTGTCAGGACGAACTACAAAGACGACGAGAAAAACACGCCGCAAACCACTGCGCTACTGGTAAAAGTCGGCGGCCGTACCTGGCAGGGCTCGCTTGGGATCCACGGGCGTCACCTGGACGAAGGTTCCAGAATTCACTATGTATCGACGGATGAGCGCCGTCAGGTTATCCCGGTGGTGTATTACACCGACGACAAAGGTAAGACGATCGAGTTTGTGTCCACGGATATAAAGACCACGAAGGAGCAACTGGAGAAGGGCGAGAAGCGCTCGATGGATTGCATCGATTGCCACAACCGTCCGACTCACGCGTTCGAGTTGCCGGAGAATGCCGTCGATAACCGTATGTCGCGCGGCCTGGTTAGCCCGGAGCTTCCTTATATCCGCAAGAAGGCGGTTGAACTCCTGAAGGCCACTTATCCCGATCGCGACACCGCGCAGAAACAAATCGTGGACGGGATCACGAGCTACTATCGGACGTCTTATCCCGACATTTACAACACGAAACGTGCGCTGGTAGAGCAGTCCGCCGACAATGTCGCGAAAATTTACCTGCGCAATATTTTCCCCGAGATGAATGTGAATTGGGGCGTCCACCCCAATAATTTGGGCCACAACGACTTCCCCGGATGTTTCCGGTGCCACGACGGCTCGCACACCAGTGCCGACGGCCAAACTATTTCCAACGATTGCACCGCCTGCCACAATTTGCTGGCAGTGCAGGAGGAAAATCCCAAGATACTCACCGATCTTGGCTTGAAGTAACCACAATTCGAGGGCCTTTCCGGCCCGGAGGTAGTGCTTTATGAGCTCCAAACGAGCCAAAAAGCAACGCCGCACGTTTCTGGTGAGCGGCTTGCTCTTTGCGCTTGCGTGGGTGCTCGCTCCCACTCGCGCTACCGCAAATACGAAGAATACTCCGTCCTCCAAGCAGGACGAAGCGTGCCTTGCGTGCCACGGCACCGCGGGGATGAAATCCGACAAGGGCAAAAGTATTTCCGTCGACCCAGCGAAGCATGCCGCGAGCGCGCACTCGATTCTCGGGTGCACAGACTGTCATTCGTCCATCAAAGATTTTCCGCATCCGGCGAAAATCGCCAAGGTCGAGTGCGCCACATGCCATACCGACGAAGCTAAAAGTTTCACCAGCAGCGCCCACTCACTTTTGGGCGATACCGCCTGTGCGTCTTGCCACGGCAATGTCCACGAACTGACGACTGCCGAAAATTTAGCACCCGGCAAGTGCGTCGAGTGTCACGCGGCGGAAGTGAAGGAATTCGACACCAGCATCCACGGCCTCGCAGCCAAACGCGGAGACCCGGATGCCCCGAAGTGCGAATCCTGCCACGGAGTTATTCATGGAGTGAAAGCTGCCAGCGAAGCCGATTCCGCGGTGACGGGAAAGAAGCTCGCACAGACTTGCGCGAAGTGTCACAGCGATGCGGGCTTTCTGTCTCGTCATCAAATTCCCGTGGCGCATCCCGTTGAATCCTACGAACAAAGCGTGCACGGGCGTGCCATCGCTGCCGGCAACGACAAGGCCGCAAACTGCAACAGTTGCCACGGAAATCACGATATTCAGCCGGCGCGCGAATCGGAATCACGCGTGAATCACTGGCGCGTTTCGCAAACCTGCGCGCAGTGTCACAAAGAAATTGCCAAGACGTATGAGGAGAGCATTCACGGAGTCGCGGTAAAGTCGGGCGTGAAAGACGCGCCGGTGTGCACCGACTGCCACGGCGAACACTTAATCCTGGGGCCAAAAAATCCCGCTTCACCGGTGAACGCAGCGAATGTCTCCATCGAGACCTGCGCTCGCTGCCACGCCAGCGCGCGTATCGACAAACTCTACGACATGCCCGCTGATCGCGTACCTTCCTATGCGGACAGCTACCACGGCCTGGCACTTAAGGCCGGCAAGAT
>DASXLU010000455.1:0-5792 GCA_036496065.1 Candidatus Acidiferrum sp. | reverse complement strand
TCGTGCCGCTTCGCGTGGTGATCACCACGGAGCCTGCCGTCGTGCGTCCGGTGTCGGCGTCGGCTTGGGCGGTGCGAAATGCGAATTCCTGAATCGCATCCGGCGAAAAATTCTGCAGAAATCCGCCGATGTAATCGTCGGAATTGTCGCCGCCGTCCACGGAGATTTCGTTGTTCAGTCCGGAGCTGCCTCCGGTGGCCACTGCAGTGATACGCGCCTTGGTGGGATCGGAGGGCTCAACGGGCTCGGTGCCAGGCGCCAGATAGGCAATGTTCGCAAAGCTGCGCGCGGCCAAAGGAATAGTCTCAAGATCCTGCCGGTAGATGACGGCCTGATGAACCGCGCTGGCTGCGTCCAAGTCTTCCGACGTAATGGATTGTGCAGCCGCGTTCACAAACACTTTTGCGGAAACAGTTTGGTTCCGTAGCGTAATGGTGATGTCACGTACAGAGCTGACCGCGACCACGACATCGGCGTGCGCATCGGCAAACAAGTTCGCACTCACAGCCAGCTTGTACGAGGCCGGCGGCAGGTCTTCGATGCGGAATTCGCCGCGGCTATCGGATTGAGTTTCGCGCAAGAGCGATAATTCCGTGTTGCGGACAATTATTTTGGCGCCGGGCACGCGCCCTCCGCTGATATCCTGCACGGTCCCGCGAAGCGTGCCTCTGGGATTCTGCGCGAACACAATGTGAGCAGCGCCAAGCAAGCAGAACAGCGTGAAGAAGCAGAAAAATTTGCGCCGCAGGCCGGTCATCTGGTCCTCAGAAGGGAAATTTCGAAAGGCGAGTATATCGCGCATCGCTTGCGGTGGGCGAGAGAAAGCGCGTTGGCAATCTTTGCACCGTCAGAAAGGACAGGTAGTGGATATGCACAGATAGAACCTTCGTACCTTTGACCTTATTCGCTTCGGACCTTCACAATTATCGCTATGAATCAGGAGACCCTCACGCGGGCGTGGGAAGTTCTGCAGGACGCATATCAGGCTCAGATGGAAGGCGAATACGATCGGGCCGTAGAGCTTTATCAATCTTCTTTGGACCTGCATCCCACAGCGGAAGCCCACACCTTTCTGGGCTGGACCTACCATTTCCAGGGAAAATTATCGGACGCCATTGCGGAATGTAAGCGGGCCATCGAGCTTGATCCTGATTTCGGCAATCCCTACAACGATATCGGCGCGTACATGATCGAGTTAGGTCAGTTCGATGAAGCGATTCCCTGGCTACAGCAGGCGGTGGAAGCGCGTCGCTACGAGCCCAGACATTTTCCGCACTACAACATGGGCCGCGCCTATCTCGGCAAAGAGATGTACGGCCAGGCGATGCGCTGCTTTCAGGAAGCTTTGGAAATCGAGCCGCGCTATTCGTTGGCGCGCCAGGCGTTTGACACTCTGCGCCGCATGGTGAACTGAAATTCTTCAGTTCGGTGCGGCCGTTACCTCCGACGGTTTCACGATCCGGTCATAAATCCACAAAAGCAGCGTCGTTGCCAGACCGATTGCCGTAAGCGCCCACAGAAAAAGCTGCGGCCGGTGTTGCACCTCGCCAAAATGATGCAGCAATGCGCCGCCAATCCGGCCCGCCAGAAAAGATCCGATGCCCAAGGGCAGAAACGCGAAGCCCATATAAGTGCCCTGCTGGCCCTGTGGCGCCAATCGTGAAATGTAGTCGTAATAACGCGGCTGCTGGATGAGTTCGCCGACAGCGATAACAACCAGCGTTCCATAGACACCGATGACAGTCGAGTGAATAGCCAGCACGGCGAAACCAACCATCGAGACGAGAGTGCCCAACAGAACCGCTCGAAACGCGGACATCTTTTGCGTCAGCACACTGAACAAAACGGTGAATGCGATCACAATCAGCGGACCCGTCGAAAGCATTTTCTCCGTATCCGCGCCGGGATTCACGTAATCGTGTACGTAGATCGGCAGCGTGATGAATTCCTGCCAGTAAACAATCCAGTATCCAGAGAAGAGTAAGAGGAAAATCATGAACTTTGGGTTCGCCAGCACTTTGCCGAAATTAGCGACGGTCTCCGCCAGGCTTGCCGTTTTCTTCTCGCCAGACTTCTGCGGTTCGCGGAATAGCAGCAGCACGGCAAAGAACATCAGGAAGACACTGAGCGCGGCTACGCGGAACACATTTTCAACGCTCAGATTGCGATGCACCCAGGAAGCTACGAACGGGCCCAGCGCACCGCCAATATTTACCAGCGTGTAGTAAATCGAGTAGCCGATCGAACGGACGTTTTCATTCGACGCTCGCGCCGTTGTTCCTACTACTGAAGGCTTCACGAGTGACACGCCGAGGGCGGGCAACATCAGAACGACCGTGACCAGCGCCACTAACGGCACTGCATTGCGTATTCCTGCGAGCCACGGTGCGCCCAAAGAGCCCAAAAGAAAATAGGAACTAGCCAGGATCAAGTAGGCAAGCGATAGCGCGCGCCGAAATCCGAGGCGATCGGCTACGGCGCCGCCGAAAATCGCCAGAAACCAAACCAGGCCGCCAAAAAGTCCGGAAAGGTCTGCGGCGCGCGCGGTGGGAAAATTCAACGCTTCGTGCAGGTAGCGGGCCAGCGACGCGAACGCCGCATAGTAGGAAAGCCGCTCAAAAAGTTCACTGATGTTGGCGACCCAGAAGGAACGTTCGAAACCTGTGCGGACTTCCTGCAGCCGTTGAGAAAAGCTCATGCCACCTCCGCGGTGCGCAAGCCCGGAATGATAGCAGAGACCTTAGAATATGCAGTGTTGCGAAGTTAGGCGATACCGTCTTTGCGTGAACCGGAATTTCTTCTGCGAAGCCGGGCGACGATCCGTTTTGCGCTTAGGAATTGGGAATCTCTGGCTGCCAAAGCTCGATCGCATTTCCTTCCGGATCATGAGTGCGCGCAAAGCGGCCGTTCGGGTAGCGTTCCGGATCCGCTTCGACGACGATTCCCGCCGCGCTCAGTTGCGCGACCATTGCGTCTAGATTCGTTACGCGAAAATTCACCATCCACACTCGACTCGCGTCTCCGAAGTACGTGGTGTCGTCCGGAAACGGCGCAAAAGCCGTTGGCCCAGCCTGCTGTTGCCACGGCTGCTGTTCGTAATCGGTTGGAACCAGTTCAACACCCAAATGCTGCTTGTACCACAGCGCAAGGGCTTGCGGATCACGCGCGCGAAAGAATAGCCCGCCGATCCCGGTCACTTTTTCCAAGCCTCCTCCTCACAAACCCAAAAACGTAAGCCTGTCCTACGTCGATCAGTGCCGAGCAATTCAACATATTCACCGAGTATGAGTTGCACTAAACCGGCATCTATTGTTTCGGCTTCGCGGCCTCTTGCTTGATCCGGTCCTCGGTCCATGGAGGCACGATGCCATTCTGCCGCGCGTATGCGATGGATTGGCCGAGATGCTCGCCAGTGTGGCCCGCGATGAACATGAAAGCGCCGCGCACCGTGGATTCCCGCCCACCGGGCAATTTCACCGAAGATTCCAAGTCCGAATCCTTGATGTTGGCAACGGTCGCGCGAAGATGTGCGTACGAATCTTTCAGCGCTTGAACAATCTTAGACTTATCGGTCAGCCCCGAAACTGCCTTGGGGTCGACTCCCGCAGGAAACGGAGTGCCCAGCAGCTTCGCGTAGAAATAATTTCCCGCCGCCACGTGCGCATATACTTCACCGATCGAACGCACCCCCTCGCCGGGCTTCCAGGAATATTTGTCCGCCGGAATCGCTTCTGCCAATCGCGTAAATCTCTGCTCGAAATAGGAAACCTCTCCAAGGAATTCGGCACGCGCACCGGAAGTCGGAGCGCCCATGGCCGCGGGCTTATCCGCGGACGCATTTTGCGCGCGAAGACTCGCCGCCGTGAAAGTCGTGTGGCACAAAAAAATTGCGCAAAGCGAAAGAGCAAGACGTCGCATGGATTCCTCTCAATTGGCTAGCCTGTAGTCGCCGGGCGAGAAGGGTGCGCCGGAGAGCCAGGGAATCGCCGTCAAATCGTAAAACGCTACGCATTCTACACCCGTCCGCTGAAAAAGAGCGTGCCCCGGCGCCGAACCGCGGAATAGCAAGCGGCAATCCCAATTGCAGTGCCTTTGTTGCGTCTTAGCGCTAGAATCTGCGAGCTGCTCCCATCGAGAGGAATCAAATGAAAATGACGAGAAAACAGCGCAGCCTGAGTGTGCGATTTGCCTTGATCTGTATCGCTCTGGGAACCGCGGGTCTCTGTAGCGACGGCGTGCGAGCGCAAGACAAAGACTACGCCAAGGTCACTATTAAAGTTACTAAGGTTTCCGGCAACATTTATATGTTGGAAGGCGAAGGCGGAAACATTGCTGCTTCCGTCGGGGAAGACGGGATTGTCATCGTTGATGATCAATACGCCCCGCTCGCCGAGAAAATTCAGGCAGCGCTGAAAAATCTGGGCATCACCGACAAGCCGGTTCGCTTCGTGATCAACACGCACTACCACGGAGACCACACCGGAGGAAACGCGCCGTTCGCCAACGCGGGCTCAACCGTGATTGCCCAGGACAATGTGCGCTCTCGAATGCAAACCGGAGGAGAAGCCGGCAACGGAGGCTCCATCAAAATGAATGCCAAGCCCGCTGAAAAGGCCGCGCTACCGATCATTACCTTCGATCACGACGTGACCGTTCATCTAAACGGCGAGGACATTCGCGCGCTGCATTTTCCTGCCGGACACACGGATGGTGACGCGGTTATTTTCTTTCCTAAAAATAATGTTGTGCATATGGGCGACGACTTTGTGCGCTACGGCTTTCCTTTCATCGACGTTGCCAGTGGCGGGAGCGTGCAAGGGATGATTGCGGCGATGGAAAAAGCTGCGGCGATGCTGCCGCCCGACGTGAAGGTAATTCCGGGCCATGGTCAGCTTTCGAACCTCGACGATGTGCGCAGCTTTGTCACCATGCTGAAAGAAACATCCGCGGCCGTCCAGAAAGCCATCGACGAAAAGAAAACGCTTGAGCAGATGAAGCAAGAAAAAATTCTCGCGCCATGGTCCAAATGGAGTGGCGACTTTGTGAAGGAAGACGTGTTCATCGAAACGCTCTATAACTCGCTGACAGGGCACAAAGGCGAGTTCATCAAACACAATTGACGTCAGCGAATCGGTGAGAAACGCTCAGGGAAACAAGCGAGAGTGGAATTCCAGCGACGCCGGTAGATGGGCCGCAAAATAGACGGCGTCGTGGCGCCCAGGATAGATGTGAAATTCGTGAAGGACATGGCGGGCCGACAAGACTTTGTCGAGAGCCGTGGCGCCGATTTCGAAGCCGTAGTCGTCCTGGTCGCCACAATCGAAATATATTTTTAGGCCCGTTAGATTCGCCGTGCGCGCGATCACGATTGGGCTTTGTTGATTCCAGAAGGCCGGATCTGGCGGCTCCCCAAACGGACCCTGAAATGCCCGCGATCGCGGCGACGCGGAACCCTCCAGGCCGAAAAACGCTGGCAGCTTATCGATCAGCGCCGCGCTGTGCGCGCTTACCGCCGTGAAAAGCTGAGGGTGCCGGAAAGCCAGGTGAAGTGCGCCATATCCACCCATGGAAATACCCGAGATGGCACGATTCGCGCGGCCCGGCGCAGCGCGGTAGCGTTTCTCGATGAACGGAAGAAATTCCTGCAACAGGAAATCTTCGTAGCGGACGTTGCCGGATTTCGAATTAATGTAGAACGTGCGGTCGCCATCGGGCGTGGCGATCAGAAAATCTTTCAAATCACCACGCTCGCGCAGATCCTGCACAAGATTCCAAGTGCCAGAGTTAATCGG
>DASXLU010000454.1:0-10099 GCA_036496065.1 Candidatus Acidiferrum sp. | reverse complement strand
CATCGCCGCAAATTGGAACATCGCGGCTCGATTTTCCAAACCAACAGTGACACCGAAGTGATCGTGCACCTGATCGCGCGGTCACAGGCGCGAAATTTCTCGGCAGCATTGGGCGATGCGATGAATCAAGTGGAAGGCGCGTATTCGTTGCTGGTGCTGACACCGGATGAATTGTATGCGGTGCGCGACCCTCGTGGATTCCGGCCGCTCGTTTTGGGAAAGATTCCGAATCCCGACGGTAACGACACGTGGTTGGTCGCGTCGGAAACTTGCGCCTTCGATTTGCTGAATGCGCAATACGTACGCGAAGTGGAACCTGGAGAGATGCTGCGGATTTCGCGCATGGGTATTGAATCGATTCGCTTCAGCCCGCCCAAGCCGCACCAATTCTGTATTTTCGAACACGTCTATTTTTCGCGACCCGACAGTATTATTTTCGGGCGTTCGGTGAACGAATCCCGCGAAGCTCTAGGACGTTTGCTGGCGCGCGAACATCCGGTGGACGCGGATATGATCGTGCCGGTGCCAGACTCCGGCGTGCCGTCCGCCATTGGCTTTTCGCTGGAGTCGAAGATTCCTTTTCGCATGGGGTTGATTCGTAATCACTACATCGGCCGGACCTTCATCGAACCTTCGCAAGCCATTCGCAATTTTGGAGTGAAGCTGAAACTCAACCCGGTAAGAGAATTGATCGCCGGTAAACGCGTCGTCCTCGTGGATGATTCCATCGTACGTGGCACCACCAGCCGTAAACTTGTGCGCATGGTTCGCGAAGCGGGCGCAAAAGAAGTACACGTGCGGATCGGCTGTCCGCCAACGATTTCGCCGTGCTACTACGGCGTCGATACGCCCACCAAGGAAGAGCTCATCGCTTCGGCAAACTCGCCGGAGCAAATTCGAAAGTATTTGGGAGCCGATTCGCTCGGCTACTTGTCACTTTCCGGATTGAAGCAAGCCGTGAACGATACGATGGGTAACTTCTGTACGTCGTGCTACACCGGTGTGTACCCCACGGATCTGGTACAACTTGAAGTACCCGAAGGCGGAGCGCAAAGTAAAATGAACGAAGTCGTTGCGGTGGAACGTGATCGCTAACCCGGCTAAGGCGAAGAAAAAAGAAGTGCCCGTGGAAGTTCAAGCGCCGATGAGTACGCGCGTTAAGAGCGAGATCATCGCGTGGTTCTGGGTGATCCTGGCGTTCATGCTGATCAATGGAACGCTTGGACAGGCTCGCGTAATTCCTTCCGGCTCCATGGAAAACACGTTGCTGATCGGCGACCACCTGATCATGAGCCGCGTTGGCTACGATGCCGGCGTGCCTTTTACCAATTGGCACGTTCCCCTTTGGCGGAGTCCGCATCGCCAACAAATCATCATCTTCAAGCCGCCCTTCGATCCGACTCAGCCGGACTACGTGAAGCGGGTCATCGGCCTGCCCGGTGAAACGGTAGATATTCACGACGGGTCAGTGTTCATCAACGGGAAAAAACTGGAAGAGAATTACACATTGGGACGTACCGAGCAGGCGAGAACAGACCAGTTGATGCTTCCCTTTGGAAAAACTCTGCCGTACACCATTCCTGATAACTGTTACTGGGCCATGGGCGACAATCGCGAGAACTCGCAAGACAGCCGCTATTGGGGCTGTGTGCCGCGCAACGATATCATCGGTACTCCCGTGTTGATCTACATGTCGCTCGACGCCCCGCGCGATGCGTGGAACGGTAACATCGCCGATCGATTCCTGGCTTACGCCAACGCCGTAATTCATCCCGGCACAGTGCGCTGGCGCAGGTTGTTCCATGTGTTTTAAGCTGTAAGCGGCCTGGCGTCGCCAAACCGCCAGACCGTTTCCGAAAGCGGAAACAGCACGTCCACCGTGTGATTCTCGACGGGTGCTTCGTCCCTTGCGGTGCCCCACCGCCGCGTAGGTGAACAGCAAGGCGCCACCCGTTGTTGCGTCACAATGTCTTCTTTAAGGCGGCTTAACAATGAAATACGCCGACGCCGGAGTGAATATAGCTGTCGCCGATGACGCGAAGCAGCGCATCCGGCACCTCGCCAGCCGTACCTTTACTCCTGCCGTCCTTGGGGGCATCGGAGGCTTCGGCGCCTTGTTTGCGCTCGACAACAGAAAATGGAAAGAGCCGGTGTTGGTCTCGAGCGCGGATGGTGTTGGCACCAAGTTGAAAGTGGCCATGGCCGCGGGTGTGCACTCGACTGTCGGCGGCGACCTGGTCAATCACTGCATCAACGACATTCTGGTGCAAGGCGCGGAGCCGCTGTTTTTTCTGGATTATCTGGCGATGGGCAAACTCGAGCCCAACGTTATCGAGCAACTCGTCGACGGCATGAGCCGTTCCTGCCGCAAAGCGGGCTGCGCTCTGATTGGCGGCGAAACCGCCGAGATGCCGGGCTTCTATCCTCCGGGCGAATACGATCTAGCAGGTTTCATCGTAGGAGTGGTCGAGCGGAAAAAAATTCTTACCGGCAAAAATGTGAAGCCGGGCGACACGCTGCTGGCACTGCCCTCCACGGGATTGCATACCAACGGTTATTCGCTCGCGCGCAAATTGATTTTTGAAGTGGCCAAGTTAAAGCCAGATACGTACGTCGCCGAGGTCGGTAATAAAATTGGCGCGGAGTTGCTGAAGCCACATGTCTGCTACGCTCCTGCGTTGAAAAACACTCTGGCGCACGGTTGGGTTTCCGCCCTGGCGCATATTACCGGAGGCGGAATTCCGGGCAATCTGCCGCGCGTTCTGCCCAGCGGCGTGAAAGCCATCATCGATCTGGATGCGTGGCCGGTACCGCCAATTTTCAAGTACTTGGCGAAGCTGGGGGAAATCGATTCCGACGAACTGTTGCAGTCCTTCAACATGGGTGTCGGCATGATCGTGATTGTGCCCGCCGAATTCGTAAAGGAAGCAGAAGCCGACCTGAAACGGCGCCGCGAAAAGTTCTTCCGCATAGGGCGAATCGAACGCGGAGACACCGGCAAAGCTCGCATCGTTTACTCCGGCGCGCTTAACTTATCCTAAATAGCTTCCGGGTATTTCTTCACATTTGCGCAATTTATGGTGCCTGCCTGACGTCGCTGCGCGCGTGGCAAACGAGCTCATAGCTTTGCCGCATTGTTCAGGTGTGCTAACGTTTTCTGTTTATGAAGCGACGCATAGGCGTGCTGTTAAGTGGTCGCGGGTCGAACTTTGAGGCGCTTGCCGATAGTGTGTCCGGTGGCCGCATTCCAAACGCCGAGATTGCCATTGTTGTCAGCAACAAGCCCGATGCGTTGGGCCTGGAGCGCGCCAAGACTCGCGGAATTTCTTCGCGGTTAATTCCGTCGCGTGGTCTGGAGCGGGAAGCCTACGATCGCCAGGTGGTTGCGGTGCTGCAGGAGCACAAGGTTGAACTGGTATGCCTTGCGGGATACATGCGCCTGCTGTCGCCCTACTTTGTTTCGGCGTTTCCGCAGCGCATCTTGAATATTCACCCTTCGCTGCTGCCATCGTTTCCCGGCCTCGAATCGCAAAGGAACGCGCTCGAACACGGAGTGAAATTTGCGGGCTGCACTGTGCATTTCGTCGACGAAAATCTGGATGCCGGTCCGATCATTCTTCAAGCAATTGTGCCGGTGCAGGATACCGACGACGAGCACGCTCTTTCCGCGCGCATCCTGAAAGAAGAGCACCGCATTTATAGCGAAGCTGTAAAAATTGTTCTGGAAGGCAATTACCACATTGAGGGGCGCCGCGTGCTTCATGGCGCCGACACTCTGAAAAAATGACTACAGCCAAATTCAAACCGGTCGAGGAGCAACTCGCCTATCTCAAGAAAGGCGTGTCGGAAATTGTTCCCGAAGCCGAATTGCGCGCGAAACTCGAGAAATCGTACAAAACGGGCAAGCCTCTCCGAGTGAAATTGGGAGTCGATCCCACCGCGCCGGACATCCATCTGGGCCACACGGTGGTGATTCGCAAGCTGAAACATTTTCAAGAAATGGGCCACACCGCGGTGTTCCTGATCGGGGATTTCACGGCGATGGTCGGAGATCCCACCGGTCAATCCGAAACGCGGCCGCCGCTCTCTCGCGAACAAGTGAACGCCAACGCGCAAACTTACCTGGAGCAAGTGTTCAAGATTCTCGATCGTGACAAGACGGAAATTCGCTACAACAGTGAGTGGCTCGACAAGCTGTCCAGTTACGACATTGTTCGGTTGTGCGCCAAGTATCGCGTTGCTCGAATGCTCGAACGCGAAGATTTTCGAAAGCGGCTAGCGGAGCAGCAGCCCATTTCTGTACACGAATTTTTGTATCCGTTGATGGTCGCGTACGATTCCGTCGTGTTGGAGGCGGATGTGGAGTTGGGAGCGACGGAGCAAAAATTCAATTTGTTGATTGGACGGGAAATTCAGCGCGAGTATAACCAGGAGCTGCAAATCGCGGTGATGATGCCGATTCTGGTCGGTCTCGATGGACAGCGCAAAATGTCCAAGAGTCTCGGCAACTATGTGGGCATAACGGAATCTCCGCAGGAAATGTTCGGCAAAATGATGTCCATCCCCGACGAGTTGATGTGGTCGTACTACGAACTGGTCACCGACCGTACACCCCAGGAAATCGCGGAGCTCAAGAGACAGGTCGAATGCGGCGCGCAACATCCTATGGATGCCAAGATGAAGCTGGCACAGGAAGTAGTCACAGGATTTCACGGAGCTGATGCCGGCCGCAAAGCCGCCGAGAATTTTCAGCGTGTTTTTCGCGATCGCCGTGCACCCGACGAAGCACCTATCCAGAAAGTCGAGGTGGGCCCGTCGCAAAAATTAGTGGCGCTGCTGGTTGCGTGGAAACTCGTCCCATCCAAGAGCGAAGCGGAGCGGCTGATCAAGCAACGTGGCGTAGAAATAGATGAAGTCTGCGTTGAGGATCCGCGCAAGGAAATCGATCTCACCAAGCCGTCGCAATTCCTCTTGCGCGCAGGCAAGAAAAAATTCCTGCGTATCGTCGTCGAATGAATTCGCCGGACGGCAGCTTTTCCGATGGCCCTTCGATAAACGAAACATCTCTAATATTGCCATTTAAGATGGAATGGCCTCTGCGTGCTTGCGTCGCAGCATCTCGGAAAAATGAGATGCGCCTGCCCGGAAGCAACTAGTTCAATACTTGTTCAACCATCTTCGTCACGTCGAGAGCAATGGACGCCGCACCTGTAAGGCCGGGTGATTCGATGCCTATTAGGTGAATAACCCGTGGAAACTCACGATCTGGCTCAATCACAAAATCTGCAGGCCCGGGCTCGTTAGGCGGGACGAGTTTTGGCCGCAAACCGGTGTACGCTAACTGCAAATCGGCTTCCTGAAGTTCAGGCACGAGCGTTTTCGCATCTTCGACAAATTCGGGCACGGCCATGCGCTGTTTCTCGTAGTTGTCTTTGCCTTCCACGTAGTCCGCAGTTGGGCCCACCAGCGTCGTGCCCCACAATGTCTTGGTGAAGTGCAATCCTAGCGTGAGCGCTCCGTGGTGCGGCAAAGGATAGACCAGATCACTGATCAAGTTGGCCCGAGGTCCACGGATTTCGCAGTATTCGCCGCGCACCGGATAAATCTTCCATGGCCGCGGTCCCAACATTTGCGCCACATCATCGGCGTACAGTCCTGCTGCGTTGATTACGCAGCGTGCTTCAATTGTTTCCGCATCGGATTTCTCTTCATCGCCAATCAGCAAATCCACGCTAACGGAATTCTTGTTGGGCCTGAGCGCGGTCACCTTCGCATAACGCACCAAATTCGCGCCCTGCGCCTCTGCAATGCGCGCAAAAGCGTGCACTAATTCTTCCGCAATGCAGATAGCTGTTGAGGGAACTTCCAGGGCTGCATATCCATCTACATGTGGCTCACGCTTGCGAATGGCGGCCGCGTCAATGATGCGCAGGCCTTCGACCCCGTTGTCTTCTCCTTTTTTCTTTAGGGCCACCAGTGCGGCTTCTTCGTGGGCATCTTTTGCAACCACCAACTTACCGGTGGTGCGATTCGCTACGTTGTGCCTCGCGCAGAATTCTTTGGTCAGCACGTTGCCGGCGACGCAGTGCCGCGCCTTCAGCGAATTCTTGGGATAGTAAATGCCGGAGTGAATCACGCCGCTATTGCGCGTGCTCGTGGCCATTCCTAACTTGGGGTACTGTTCTACCAGGAAGATGTCTTGAAACCGCCGGGAAAGGGCTTCAGCGATAGCGCATCCGACTACACCACCGCCAATGATCAGAACATTGGTCTCGTCCATAACGCACTAGATTAACATTAGTAATTCTTGGGCCAATCAGCTTTCGTGTCCGATTTCGTCGAAGAATGGCTTACAAGGCACCAGTCGTGATTGCGTTCCATCATGCACCGCAAACAAGGCTACCTTGGATTCTTCGTAGCCATTTTTCCAGAGTGAAACGCTGCCGTATTCGCCATCCTTATTGAGTGCGTAAAAATAAAGATGAAAAGTTTGCAGCTTGCGCTTGTCGTTGTTGTAATTCCGAACCACGCGGCCCATGGCCTCGAGGCACGCATCCGTAGGCTTCATTCCTTTGCTCATCATCTCTACGATGGTGTGTCCGCCACAAACCTTGATGTTTTCCTCGCCCTTTCCCGTTGAGCCCGCGCCACCCACATCGCCGTCGACGTACAACCCGGCTCCGATTATTGGCGAATCGCCCGCGCGGCCCGGAATCTTCCACGCGAGACCGGAAGTCGTCGTGGTTCCGCTGACCTCGCCTTTTTCGTTTACTGCGAGGCAGTTTATCGTTCCAGTTGGCGGCCGATTGATGACCCGCTCGGCGTAAGCGATTTTCGCCGGGTCGTGATCGAAAAAGGCCGAGATGTGATCTTTCCAATCCGGGCTGGCGGTTCCGGGCCGCCAGTTGAAGCTGGTCTTCGCTTTCCAGGCCAGCCAGATTCTGCGTGAGTGATCGGTGAGGAGATTCATCTCCTCGAATCCCTCGGCTACCGCAAATCTTCGCGCCCCGTCACCAACAATCATCACGTGATTGGTGCGTTCCATCACCGTTTTCGCCAAGCGCGCGACGTTTTTGATGCGACGCACACTCGCCACGGAACCTGCGCGTCGCGTTGGACCGTGCATCACGCTGGCATCCAGTTCCACCTCGCCATCTTCGTTCGGTAGTCCACCAAATCCCACGGAATCATCGTTGGGATCATCTTCGACGACGGTCACAGCGGCTACCACCGCATCCAGCGTATCGCCGCCGTTCTTCAGAATCTCCATTCCTTTCCCGAGTGCGTTTACGCCGTTCGCCGCGGAAATCATTACAGGCAGTTTGCCGCTCGGGGGACTGGGCATCTCTCCGGCAGCCCGCTCTTCTCCTGCTTCACGACTTGGCAAGGGCGTGCCGAAAAGATTCGCCGTTCCGGCCAAGGCTCCGCCAGCAAGAGAGGTCGCAAAGAATTTTCGTCGAGTCCAAAGGCTCATGACAGTTTCCCCCAAGATTTAACGTTGAATGCACTCTATTTGAATCGTCTGGAAAAAGAAACGTTTAGCGCGGACTCGTAGATTATTCTGACCCGCCGAGCGGAAGGAAATATTGTGTGCCCTTGACGGGATCCTTCAGGCGTTCCAACAACTGCTGCAAGTCTGCGCTTCGTTCGACGAAATCGATTTCCGAGGTCTCGACCACCAGAAGGTCAGCGCCTTCGTAACGAAAGAAGAAATGCTCGTAGGCTCGCGCAACTTCTTCAATATATTCCGTCGATATGCGCCGCTCGTCCTGCGCTTTTTTCTTGGCTATGCGCTCACGCAGGATTTCCGGCTTGGCCTGAAGATAGATCACCAGATCCGGTTGCGGGATGTCTTCGGTCAGGGCCTCGTAATATCTCTCATAGAGCTTGAGCTCCTCGTCGTCGAGATTCAGGTTAGCGAAGATGCGATCTTTCTCCATGAAGAAATCGCAGAGAACGGGGCCGGGCGTATCGCCGGCAAGCCCTTCGCGAAGACGTTTCTGCCGTTCCATCAGGAAATACATTTGAGCGCGAAAGGCCGCGCCGGGTTTGCCGTCGTAAAACTGGGAAAGAAATGGATTATCTTCGCAATCGAAAACGCGTCGGGCGTGCAAGCGCTCGGCCAATATTCGCGCCAATGTGGATTTGCCTACACGGAGAGGACCTTCGATGACGATAAACCGCGGTGGCTTGGAACCCACCTGCGGTGTGCGCGCGCGTTTTGCTGAAGACGATTCTGGGGCTGTCATTTTCTCCCAAGTTGCTGGAGCGAGGTTCAATGCGCGAGATTATAACAGAGCCTTTCTCTCGATGCCGAACGTTGAGAAGTTGCCGGCGGCTAGCGGCTTTAGCGTTTACTGATTTGTTGACTGCTGACGTAATCTCTGCATGGTTCTGTTCTCCGATTCGAGGCTCAATGCGATATAGTTAATCCGCCAGTCCGCCCAGGTATACGGCCGGCATTTCTTACCAAAGAATTTATTGCCGACGATACGGTTCAATACCCTGGATGCACGGCTGGCGGGGATTCGCGCCGGCAGAATAGGCAGAGGGAAGTGTATGAAGAAGCCGCTGATGGCAGTGGTGATGTTGCTGGCTGGTGCGTGGGGCTCGAGTGCGCAAGAGTTGAATACGCAGCAATTAAGTACGCCAGCAAATGCTGTTAACGACAGCACAAATGCGGCGCCAGCATTTCCGGGCACTTCCGCAGCGCATGCCGCGTTGCTTGGTGTGGATTCGAGTGACTCTTATAACTATTCCGATATCGCCATCGGCAACCCCGCGTCGGCAGATCCTTCACCTGCGGGGTCCGCAACGCCGATACCGGCACCAGTGCCAATACCCAAGCCGCGATTCGTGTTTGGCGACAGGGACGATTACCGCTGGCAATTGGGGATCGGTGCGGAATTTCTGCGGTTTCGTTCGAATTTATTCAGCGCGAGCCTGGTAGGTCTGGGTACCAATGTGACCTATTTCACGAATGATTGGTTCGGTATCGAAGGGAACATTGCGACCGGTTTTGCGCCCACGATTTACCAGAACGATCACGTGAAATATTTCGGCTATGAAGGCGGCATCCACCTTGGGTCGCGTCGGGCGCGCTGGGAACCTTGGGCTCATGTGCTGGCGGGTGGAGCTCACATGCAGCCGCAAACTGCGGGTAATAGCAAAAACGCGTTTGCAGTTACCGCAGGCGGTGGCGTGGACTTCCGGTTGTACGCGCGATTGTCATTACGTGGAGAAGCCGACTACGTATACACGCGCTTTTTCCAGCAAACGCAAAACAATTTTCAGGGATTCGCTGGAGTCGTCATCCACTTTTAGCCAGCCCCCATAACCTGATTGCGATGTTGGCCGCTTTATTGGTGCTGGTGAAATTCTGCTAGTGCTACTTCATTCGGTTGTTTGACACCGTTATTCGGGATCGCTAAACTTTGGTAGGTATAGCTTGATCCTGCCTTTGCGGATCCCCGGTAGCTCAATGGTAGAGCATTCGGCTGTTAATTTTCACACTTACCGTTGATTCTGCACCGGTTAACCCTCGATTTGGCCGCCGAAAACGGGCAAGTTGGACCCCAGTTTGGACCCCACTGTAGCTGTTCAGAATTCCAGGCATTTAGTCATTGCGAGGACGCCATTTTTTCTCAGTGGCGCAAGTACATTGTTTTGCAAACTCGCGGGACACTTCCAAACTCTTCTTTGGCTTCCCTCGCTTTCGTTGT
The DNA here is from genome assembly GCA_036496065.1 of Candidatus Acidiferrum sp. Classification (GTDB taxonomy): domain Bacteria; phylum Acidobacteriota; class Terriglobia; order Acidiferrales; family UBA7541; genus Acidiferrum. Next base: position 377 of record DASXLU010000454.1, on the reverse strand, counting down.
TTCCAATAACTTGGGGCATCTCCTTTTCGCTCAAGAGCTGATCCCAGCTGCCAAATTAGATAGGGTTTTGACACAGCTGTGTCACAGCATGTGTCCTTAATAATGAATAAACCACTTCGACATACCGTGACAAGTGGCCGAGCGTTTCCATGTTCACGCGCGGGGATTTGGAGCGCCGCGCCTCGCGCGGGTTCTGGTTTCCATCCTTTGTTTTCGCTTTCCGATGATAAATCAACGGCTGATCCATAGTAGGCAGTTGTGGAACCATTTCCCAGTGTCTTATGAATATCACTTTAACTGATAGATAACTACATTTGACTAGATCCTTCGAAACGGATTCGTAGACAAGGGCTCGGTCAAATAGCCAATGGGAAACT
>DASXLU010000453.1:0-8583 GCA_036496065.1 Candidatus Acidiferrum sp. | reverse complement strand
TCGACTTATCTGTAGAGGATCCTGATGTACAAGCATCTCGATCATCGTTTGCGGCAATTTGCAGTCTAATTACAGGAATGGGGGGAAATCATGAAATATCTGTGCGCTGTTTATCTTGAACCGAACTGCTACCAGGGCCTCTCGGCCAGCGATAAAGCGAAGCTCGACCGGGCCTCGATCGATTACGACAAGGAACTAGCCAAGAGAGGGCACTACATTGTGTCGTCGCCGCTGCAGCCACCGCAGACGGCCAAGACGGTCCGCCATCGTGACGGCAAAACCGTGGTCACCGATGGTCCCTTTGCCGAAACCAAGGAAGTCTTGGGCGGATTCATCCTCATTGAGGCGCGCGATATCGATGAGGCGGTACGCATCGCCGAAAACATTCCCGTCGGCAAATTTGGCAGCATCGAGGTCCGCCCAGAAATGAAGATCGGCTAAACATCGCTTCACCACGGTCAAGCTTCGCTGGCAAAATGCGCCTCCGCTGTGTAAGACTAGCGGACACGTCACGCAGTATTTTTCGTCTCAGCAATTCACAAGGAGATCGCGAATGAGAAATAGGGCCCTATGGGCGGCGGGTGTGTTGTCGATGTTGATGTGTACAACCACAGCAGTGATAAGGGCCAATGCTGCGGAAAATACCAGCGTGGCGCAAGTGCTCAATGACAGCGTGACGAGAGGCGAGAAGGAATTAATGTCCGCGGCGGACGCCATGCCAGACGATAAGTATTCGTATAAGCCGACAAGCGGCGAGTTCAAAGGTGTGCGCAGTTTTGGCGAACAACTGAAACACATCGCTGCGGTCAACTATATTCTCGGTGCATCTATTCTGGGCGAGAAGCCGCCCGTTGACGTTGGCGAGGAATCTGGGCCGGTAGCGCTCAAGTCCAAGGCAGACATCATAAAGTTCACGAACGAGTCATTCGCTTACGTGCACAAGGCTATCGCCACAATCGACCAGAAAAATATGCTGGCTTCGATCAAGAGTCCTTTTGGAGATGGTTCCACAACCCGACTGGGCTTGGCCGTGGGTGCAGCGCAGCATGTATTCGATCATTACGGACAGATGGTGGAGTATCTCCGCATGAATGGAATCGTGCCGCCAGCCAGCCGCTAGAGCACGACGGAATCTCCAGGGAACCAGCGAAGGCTGTTCCTTTTTGCATCCGCGACGGTAACTCACTTTGTATTTAAGTGTTGCGGCACGTCTCGCAAAGTCGGTGTAGTTCTGGATTCGTATCCCTCAACTCGATCGCAACGCCAACCAGCCCGCCAGCGTCGCCATCTTTTCGTCTTGGGTCCACGGCGGTCCGAACTCCCGTCCCATTTCTTTCACCATTCGCGCCAATTCTTCTTTTTCCGCCGAAAGCCCTTTCTCGCATTCCTCCATCAACTCGCGTTCCTTGCTGCATCGAAGCTTCAACCCGCAGCGCCCGCTCGCGGCTCGTAGCGCCTCGCGAAATAATTCTCCATCCGCCGTGTGTATCAGCGCATGCGAAGCGAGTATCTTCTCCAATTCCGGCAGTATTCTTCCGGACGCCAGCAGCAACGCTCCGCTCTTCAATTCATAGCCGGCCTCTTTCAACGCAACTTGTACTCCGCGAATCGCCGCTTGCGCCAGTTCTTCTGCCTCTCCGCGGACTCCGTCCACGAAGTCCCTGCCTCGTCCCAGTCCCAGCTTTTCCGCCGTGTGATACGGCTGCCGAAACTTGTAGCTGAACGTTTTCACCAACTGCAGCCGCTCCCGTCGCAATACCTTCGGCGCGGAACCTTCCATGCACACCGCCACACCTGCCGCCCATCCCGAGTGCACGCGAAACCCAATCGCCGCCTGTTTCATGAAATCCTGGTTGGCTCAGCTCACCACCGTCACCAACACGGCAGGACACAGCACTTGCCGCCCCATCGTGACAAAAACGTAGTTGGCCGTGCCTTCCGAATCGGAGTAGGTCATCCGGCCCGCCACCTCGATGGTTACGGTTGATCCCGGTGGCATCAGCAGGTATTGGTATTGCAGATCGAAACCTCTGAACAATTGTTGGTAGAGAATTTCGCCGTCAGAAAACCATCCGCCGCTGTCCGCCTGAAGATCGAGTGCCACTTCACTCGCTGCGGTAAACGGTGCGGTCCCCGGCGTTTCGCTCGACTGGCTCAGATAAAGCTCGGCAAAAAGAGCAACGTCGCTATGCCTGTCGCCGGGGAAAAAACCGCCCTGGGAAATCGCCTCACAAACCCCATTGAACACTATGTAGCCGTCGACTTGAATGACCGCAAACTTGTCGCTCGCATTCTGCCAGGAAAAAGCGAAACTCACTTCCTGCGTGGAACTGTCCGAAGTTTCCAGCTGGAATTCCGCCCAGTTGTTAGTAGCAGCGATGTTTGTGGCGGCCAGGCTGATTCCGGACGTCGCGAAGACGTCGGTGGCAGTCGTCAGAAGGAAGTACTGAAAGGGCGAAGGGGGAGGAACCGGTAAATCCTTGGGACGCACCAAAGTGTTGCGCCAGCTTTCAATCGTCTGTTGCATTGTCTTCTGCATCGCGGCAGCCTGCGCGTCGTTCTCCGCTTTGCGTTTCGCCGCCCACTCGCGTACTTCCGCCTGGCCCTGCTTCACCAGCGTTTCGAACTTGTTCAAATCGACGCCCGCCTTCGTGAGCGAAGATTGCAGCAGTTTGTTCAGGGCTTGTTGACTTGCCGATTCTGGTCTTTGAGCAGATGAATGAGGTTGGACGAAATTCGCAAGTTTCTGTCGTGCGGCTCGCTGCTCGGCTAATGCGGTCTTCACTTGAGATGTGCTGGCACCTGGCATAAATCCTCCTACTGTTTAGTTTTTTGGTCGGCTGGAACCTCCGCGAACAGGGGGGAAGTATACCCTCTCGCGCTGCTTTGGGTAGCTATGTTTAAAATCTCTGCGAAGTCCGGCAGTGCGAGCTCCCTAAAAATCGGCTGGATATGTATTGACAAGTGACTAACCCGGGAGTCACTCTCCACCATCAGAATTCCTCCAACCGGACCTATCCAAATTGATGTTTAAGTTTTCAAAACGCTGAGCGGACATTCCGACCTGGAGATCGCGGAGCAATCGAATCGACTCTAGCCGCAATGACGATGAATGATCCTCAGGGGGTTAACGATGCAATTGGACTCACGATTGGGAAGGTTCGCTGCTTGTCTGGTTTCCATTTTGCTGAGTGCCTCTCTATTTTGTCCCGATCGTGCATCGAGTGAATTTGCGGTGCCTCAGCCGTCGGCAGAGGTCTCTCGGCCGAACGGGCTCGTCGTTGTCCTCGAAAACAGGCCCGGACAGGATCGCCTAGATTTACAGTCACTCAATAATCCCTCTATTAGCGGCGTTGCATTGCAGATCCGCTGGCGCGACATCGAACCTGCGCAAGAAAAACCAGATTGGTCCAAGCTCGATCAACTCTTTGCCGCAGCGGAATCCTCCCATAAGTGGGTACAGCTTCTAATATTCCCGGGATTTTTCTCCCCTCCATGGGCCGTGGAAGGCGCGCAAACCGAGATGTTTCCCATCCAATACGGACCCGGCAAAGGCACCCTGATTAAGCTTCCGCTGCCTTGGGATCGTGTTTACCTTGCTCACTGGTTCGACTTCCTGAAACTGCTCAGCGCCAAATATGCAGCCTCTCCTGCTTTCCGCGTGATCGCTGCCGCCGGACCAACATCCGTCTCGGCCGAATTCACGTTGCCACACACGCCAGAGGAACTGCAAAAGTGGCGGAGCGTCGGCTATACCTCAAGTAAATACATCGAGGCGTGGCAAAAGGTCTTTCAAGTGTATGCGGCCAACTTTCCCAATCAATATGTCTCTTTGTCGTTGGGATTTGGTCTGAACATCGATGAGCAGGGGAAAAAAGATGCGCGCGCGGCCAAGCCCACCAAGGTAGCCGTCATCGACGAGGCGATCGGAATCCTAGGTCGCCGATTTGCCCTTCAAAATAGCAACCTCGATGGAAATCCTGAGAAGGAGCGCGGCCCTCACGGCGTTCCGTTGGTGATTGGTTATAACGGTCGCATCGTCACCGGTTTTCAATTGCGCACCTCTTGCCTTCGCAACAGCGGCAACATGGGCGCCGAGGGAGATCCACCGCTCGCTCTGGAAAGGGCAATCGCTCGAGGAACGCAGCCGAACGCTGCGGGTCACCGTATTAATTATCTGGAGATTTACGAGCCCGACGTACTTTCCGATGAGCTGCAACCTGTACTTCGCAAGGGAGCCGCGCTATTTAAATAATGGAACGCATCGAACAAAATCCCCAGTCGGAATTTTGGTCCAGCGCCCAACGAGCCATGCTGCTCATAAATCTCGGCAACCAGTAGCGAACCTCTTGCTTACTTCTTCCCGGCAACACCGCCGTCGCCATCCACACCAAAATCCCATACAAACATATTCAGTCCGTCCGGCAGCACTTCCGCCATCACATATTCTCCAGGTGGCAGCGGCTCTCCCAACGTGAACCGGTACACCCGTGGCGCCACTTCCCATCTCTGCATCGCCAATTCATTCACGTCGCGCGACATTTCCTCACCAAATAGCGTCTTTATCGTCTGAAATTGCCGGCCGCTGTGCGTCACCTTCGTGCGCAGCAACACCACTTCCGGCCCGTTCTCTCCCGGACGGCTGCTCTTCGCAATTCGCGACTCCTCTACATCGTTCAGCGTTACTTCCCGCAAATAAAATTCCGGGCTCTTCGATTGCAGCCGCAGCGTCGCGCGCGTTCCCGGAATCTCCATGTGCTTTTTCCCCGGCACAATCTGCACCGGAGACAGTACCTGCTCGATTTTTCGCGCCTTGTCTGTCTTGATTTGCGAATCCACTTGCTGCAGCAAACGGATCGTCTTGCCTTCCACTACAAACATTCCTTCGCCTTGCGGCAGAAATTGACCCTCGCCCACCCGTAGGCTGGCGTCGATGTCCGCCACATTGTCCATGCGTTTCGCTTCTTCCTGATGGTGTACCGACGCCACTAGCGCCGACGAGCTTTTCTCCGCATCTGCCTTGGCCTTCGCCGTCGCGTCCCAGTCGATCATCGACGCGGGAATCTCTTCCCAATCTCCGCGCTCCAGGCTGTAATACCGTACTCGCTCCCCATCTCGCTGATATTCCCGCACCACCTGAAACGTTCCGTCCTTCAACATCAACTTCATTCCGCGCGGAATCTCCGCGGCACCAGCCTTGTCCGCCGCCTTCGCACTGCCACTCTGTGTTTTCGTTGGAGAATCCTGCGCGAGAAGCGCTTCATCCGAAGCTGCCGCACACACCACTAGCCCAGCGCAAACCAAAAGAAGAACAAACGAGGCGGGCCTGCTAGCTCGAACCATACGGGAACCCCGGCGGCGGCATCTCCCAATCAAATCCCGCCACCTACCGTAGAGAATACCGCGCACCACCCACCCCCGCAACCCAACCTCACTCCGTTCGCCTCCGCGTGGCACAGTCTCTCCTGCCTCAGCTCCTGCCCTCTGTGCTCTCTGTGTCCTCGGTGGTGAAAGCCTTCAGCCTTTGTAGGGGTTCAGCACTGCTGAACCCCATGTCCGCAAGATGCCGCCCGCGCCTACCCCCTGCAACAGTGTGCTCTGCCGTTTTACCGCCATTCCAAAACTCTCTGTGCCCTCCGTGCCCTCTGTGGCAAAAGCCTTTCGCCGTTGTCCTCTGCAACCTCCAAGATTCACCTTGACACCTCAACTACCCGCTGCTATTTTCCTAGCAGATATGCTACAAAAATAGCACAAGCCATGACCAAACCCAAACCCCACTCCCTCTCCCGCCGTGAACGCCAAATCATGGACATCCTCTACCAACTCGAACGCGCCACCGTCGCCGAAGTCCTCGCCAAACTCGCCGACAAGCCCAGCTATTCCACCGTGCGCGCCCAACTTCGCGTCCTCGAAGACAAAGGTCACGTTCGCCACGAAGAGCACGGCCTTCGCTATGTCTATGTCCCAATCGTTCCTCGCGACGTTGCTCGTCGCTCCGCCCTCCGCCACCTCGTCGAAACTTTCTTCGATGGCTCCGCCGAAAAAGTGGTCGCCGCGCTTCTCGGCGGAGACGCCTCGCAAATCTCCCGTGAAGAATTGGATCGCCTCGCCCGCCTCGTCAGCAAAAGCCGAAAGGGGAACGAAAAGTGAGTCCCATCCACAATCCGGGCCTATTGCTCAGCCTGCTCTTTTCCTGCTCGGTGAAAACCACCATCGTGCTAAGCATCGCTTGGATCGCCGCATCCCTGGCCCGGCGCCGCTCCGCCTCTTTCCGGCACCTCCTTTGGGCCGCAGCGATTCTTACTTCGCTCGCTTTGCCGCTCTTCGCCATCTTGCTCCCGGCCTGGCATTCGAGCGTCTTGAAAAATGTTTCAGGAATATTCGAATCCGCCCACGCTTCCACCTCCGACCCCATCTCTCAAGGATTCGCAGCGTTCGTCGTTACCGCCACCACCGCCTCGCCCATCCTCGGAAGTCTCTCAAGACTCGCGCTTCTTCTCTGGTTCGTGGGGTTTCTTTGGTTTTCCGCCAGGCTGCTGGCAGGCCTTGCCTACCTCGCTTGGCTTTCCGCGCGATGCACTCCATTCCCCGAAAACGATTGGACCGCCACTCTTCGCACGGGCTCTCGCCGATTCGCTGTGTCGCGTCTCGTGCGCGTACTCAAATCCGAAAACCCTGCGGCCATGCCGGCTACCTGGGGCTTGTTCCGGCCCGTCGTTCTACTTCCAGTTGTAGCCGCTGAGTGGTCCGACACCAGCCGCCGTATCGTCCTTTTCCATGAACTCGCCCACATTGCCCGATGTGACTGGCCGCTGCAGCTCTGCGCGGAAATCGGTCGCGCCATTTACTGGTTTCATCCGCTTGCCTGGCTCGCTGCTTCCCGCTTGCGGCAGGAAAGTGAAGTCGCTTGCGATGATGCCGTCTTAAGCTCTGGCATCGACTCTTCGGATTACGCGAATCAGTTACTCACTCTCGCGCGTACCCGGTGCCCCTCTCGCCGCGCATTGTTCTCCCCGCTCGCTGTCGCCGGCCCTTCGAATCTGGAAAGGAGATTTGCTGCTATGTTGAACCCGTCCGTGAATCGTTCCCGTTTGTCCCCGAGAGCAAAGTTGCTCGCGGTTTTCTCCACGCTCTGCCTATTGTTGCCGCTCGCTGCTCTGCGTCTTCCCGCACAAGGCAGCGCCGGCGAACTCACCGGGACGGTCTCCGATCCAAGCGGCGCTTCCATTTCCAATGCCACGGTTATTGTGCTCAATCACAATGCCGCTCCCGTCGCGATGACCACCTCAGACGCGAAAGGGAACTTTCTTTTCTCCACGTTGCCAGCAGGCGACTACGAATTACAGGCCCTCAAGAACGGATTCGAACCCTACGACCTCACGCAACTCACTCTCGACCCCGCCCGCACTTCTTCCCAAAACATCCGCTTGAGTCCCACCAGCGCTACAGCGGACTCCGGCTCTTCTGTCGCAACAAAATCCGGCAAGCAACCTCAGCGCATCAGCATCAAAAGCGAACAACTGGCTAGTCTGATCGTTCACAAGGTTCCACCAGCCTATCCGGAATCCTCCCGATCCGCCGGAATTCAAGGCATTGTGACGCTGCAAGCTGTTATCAGCAAAGACGGTGTGCCGCTCTCCCTGCGTGTCATGAATCCCCAGATTGATCCCAACCTCGCCCGCAGCTCCGTCGAAAGCGTCAGCCAATGGCGCTATCGCCCAGTCCTACTGAACGGTGCCCCAGTAGAAGCCGACACCACCATCCAAGTAAATTTCTCCCTCCAACCATAGCCCGTGGCACAGCCATTCCATGCCTGTGCTCTTGGGTTGCTCTTTGCTCCATGCCAAACCTCTCCGCGACCTCTGCGCCAACTCTGCGTCCTCTGTGGTAAAAGCCTTTCGCCGTCGTAGGGGTTCAGCACTGCTGAACCCCATGTCCGCAACATGCCGCCCACGCCACCTGTGGCACAGCCATTCCTGGCTGTGCTCTTGGGTTGCTCTTCGCGACCTGCCAAAACTCTCCCGTCCTCTGCATCCCCTCTGTGTCCTCTATGGTAAAAGCCTTTCGCCGTTGTACGGGTTCACCCACTGCTGAACCCCATGTCCGCAACATCCCGCCCGCGCCTACCCCCTGCAACAGTGTGCTCTGCCGCGCGCGCACCAACGACTACATTCGCCGGGCGCGCGTTATCGTCTTCCTCGATGACCGCCCATCCTCTGAGCAGTTCACCGATTCGCGTGGCAGGTTTTTCTTTAATCTTGGCGAAATCCCAAACGGAACTGGCGGCTTACTCTATTCTTCCGCGCCCAACTTCACCACGTTGAAGCGCAATTTCGTCATCACCGGCTCTTCCATGAATTACGCTTTTCCGTTCCAGCCAATCGCGGCCACTTCATCTCGCCGCCAGGCGGTGCGAAAAATAGCGCCCAATCAGAAACTCGTTGTTCCGTCGTGAAACGTGATTCGCACGAGATTTGCGTGGCAAACGTGGTCGCTTTTACCCAGACACACGACTACGCACCGGCAGAAATCGGAGCAAAATTTCGGCGCTCCGGCCTCAGCGTGCAAACAGCAATCAAATTT
>DASXLU010000452.1:0-1940 GCA_036496065.1 Candidatus Acidiferrum sp. | reverse complement strand
ATTTTCTTGGCGAGCAGGCGAAAACTGTTGTGCATCAGGTTCCAAAAGCTGCTGTCTTCCAGCCTTCCGCGAATCACATCGCGTAAAAGCCGTCGAGTCGTGACCAATTGGGGCAGCCCGGGCTGAGCCACGAGCACACCGGCAATAATTTCCATGCGCAGAAGGCTTTTTTCGACGACGTCGAGTGCGTATACAACGTCGAGATTCACGCCGCGCGCATCGAGATGAGCCACGATTCGTTCCAACTCTGCGCGGCACTCGCCGACTGTGGCCTTCCAGATTTGCGCCGCGGAAGCCAGGTTCTCGTGACGCCGGAAGGCATCTACGAGACCGTCTCCTTTGCGCGTAAGCCGATAGAAGGGCGAATCCTGGACGGAGCCAGACTGGCTGCGCACGCGAAGATTTTCGGAGAGCCCGAGGCCCTGGATTCTGGCACCCAAAAGCGAAAACGCGTCCAGTAGCCAATTCGACGGGCGTTCCCAGACTTCCGCATGAGCAAATGGAACGCTGTACATTTCGATCTGGTCAAGAAGCTCTGTTGGCATATTGAAAAAACGCTCAACCTCGCGCTGAGTAGGAAAGAGCCGCAAAAACAGCTTAGCGAGATCGGTCTCTTCACGAGGCGCCGGAAGCACGATACTGAAGAAGCGATCTATCGTTTCTGGCAGCAACCCGCGATCCGTAGGCAATCCGGATTGAGCAAAGAGACCGACACCGTCCGTTTCCTCAAGAATCGAAACGATGGAAGCATGGTATCGGTCGCGAATTTGTTCCGATGCAGCAAGGATGGATACCCAGACACGCTCACGCTTCCACTCCGCGCCCATCCACACCGCAGGTTCAATAGGCATTGGCAATGGATCGGAAATGCGGCTGTCGGTCTCTCGCAGCCATGAGAACAAACTGACGAAGGTATCCAGCCGCATATGCAGCGTACCGGCGCGTGTAAAGTCCTCAACTCTATCGGCCAGTTCCTGCAGGGAGCGATTGCCTTGCTCACTTGCAGGGAACAGAGAAAGGATCAGGTTGCGAGTGGTATCGACAGTTGTCGCCATGAAAGTCCTGGGTGACTCAACGGGCGAATTAACTTGTGCATGGTAACAGTTCGAGGCGAGGATGGCACCCCCTGCCCCGAAGGAAAGAACGGGCGCCGAATTGCCTACTCGCGAGGTCCTGTACGCTTTTTCGCACATTTCCATCTGTCCCCAAACTTGTTGTACGATAACGGTTCCAGGCCGAGGAGGTAGGAATGTCCACGACATTTACGCTGAATGGAGAAGCTAAAACTGTCGACGTCGATCCGCAGATGCCTTTGCTATGGGTATTGCGGGATACGCTGAACATGACGGGGACAAAATTCGGTTGCGGCATGGCGCTATGCGGCGCGTGCACGGTGCACATCAATGGCGAGGCGACCCGCTCCTGCATCACCCCAATTTCCAGCGTGGCCGGCAAAAAGGTGACCACGATCGAAGGGCTATCCGCGGATGGTTCCCATCCTGTGCAGGCCGCCTGGATTGCGGAGGATGTGCCGCAGTGTGGATACTGCCAGTCCGGCCAGATTATGTCGGCAGTAGCGCTGCTGGCGAAAAAAGCCAACCCCAGCGATGCGGATATTGACGACGCCATGAGCGGCAACATCTGCCGTTGCGGCACGTACCAGCGCATTCGCAAAGCCATCCATCATGCCGCCTCTCTGCAGGCAGGCAAAGCTTAACAAAAACCCCTCATTTCCCTTCAATCCCCAAGGAGTCGGCTATGAAATCTGCTTCATTTACCCGGCGAGAATTTCTAAAGACGGGAACGGCAAGTGGCGCCGCCCTGATGATTGGATTTCGTTTCCCCATCGCTGGTGGGGACGATCCCGCGAAACAGCAGGAAAAGAAGCCACCCAACCCGTTTAATGCGTGGGTGCGAATCACGCCAGACAATCAAGTGAC
>DASXLU010000451.1:0-5274 GCA_036496065.1 Candidatus Acidiferrum sp. | reverse complement strand
TGTGGCGCGCGCAACCTGGGCGAAGCGGTTCGGCGCATCGCGGAAGGCGCGGCGATGATTCGCACCAAAGGTGAAGCGGGGTCCGGCAACGTAGTCGAAGCAGTGCGGCACATGCGCACGATTGTGAGCCAGATGAAGAAGTTGACCACGCTGCGTGACGATGAAATTATGCGCGAAGCGAAAGAGTTGGGCGCTCCGCTGGACCTGATCCGCCAAATTGCCAAGACAGGCAAATTGCCCGTGCCGAATTTCTCGGCTGGCGGCATTGCGACGCCTGCCGATGCAGCGCTGGTTCGTAAACTGGGAGCGGAAGCGGTGTTCGTAGGATCGGGAATCTTCAAGAGCAGCGATCCGGAAGCGCGCGCGAAGGCAATCGTGAAAGCGAATACACATTTCGACGATCCGAAAGCGGTGCTGGAAGCACATGAAGAGTTGGGCGAGGCCATGCCGGGAATCGATGTTCGTCAACTGGAAGAAAAGGATTTGCTGTCGACGCGCGGATGGTAAGCCGATAAATGTCGGTGCAGACGGGAAAGGGAATCGTTCGAGTGAAGATCGGGATTGTTTCGGTACAAGGTGATTTCGCGGCGCATGCTGCGATGTTGCAAAGGCTTGGCGCAGAAACGATTGAGGTGCGCACCGTTGAAGACCTGGAAGGCTGCGACGGACTGATTCTGCCGGGCGGGGAAAGCACCACACAACTGCAATTTCTTCAGGAAGAGGGCTTGGCGGAAGCGATACGGAAATTCGCGTCGGAGCGGCGCCCTGTGTTTGGCACTTGTGCCGGCGCAATCTTGCTGGCGACGCAAGTGAAGAATCCTCCGCAAGAGTCGCTGGGATTGCTGGACATGACGATTCTGCGAAATGGCTATGGCAGACAGTTGGCGAGCGACGTGTTCTTCGAACCGAGCAGCTTGAAAAAAGAGCTGCTGGAAATGGTGTTTATCCGCGGGCCGGTGATCGAAAGTGTTGCGAAGGGTATAAATGTGTTGGCAACCCACGAAGGCAAGCCCGCGCTTGTGCAGAAAGACAACGTGCTGGCCGCGACGTTCCACCCGGAACTGACGGAAGACACCAGCGTGCACGAGCATTTCCTGGAGATGGCAAAATCGCGCTCCGCAAAACCAGCCACAGCCCGTTAAAATAAGAACAGTGAAGGCTGACGGAAATAAACCGACGGAATCCCCGAAGAAAAAGATTCGAGTACTTTTTGTGTGCCTTGGGAATGCGTGCCGCAGCCCGATTGCGGAAGCGATAGCGCGGCGCGAAGCTTGGGATATCATCGAACCAAGCAGCGCAGGGATTACTCCGTTGGGCGCAATTCCGGAGCTGACCACGCAAGTGCTGCTACTGAACGGGTACTCGGCGCAGGGACTCTGTTCGAAAGCGATCGAACGAGAGGCGTGGGACAGCGCGGATATCGTGATCAACCTGAGCGGCGAGTTCAAGGCGAATGCGTTTCAAGATTACGCCAAGGTGGAAGACTGGCGAGTGGCAGATCCCTATGGCGGAACGCCCAATGTTTATCAGAGAATCCTAGTTCAGATTGAAGCGCGGGTGCGGGAACTGGCAGCACGCCTGCGTCAGGAGCAGGAACAGAACGTCAGTAAGTAGACGGGATGCGGGAGAGCCATTGCGTCGCGACAAAACCAGCGTTTCGCAAGAAGATTATCTGAAGGCCATCTGGGAGATGCTTGAAGAAGATCAGGTGCCGATCAGCGCGCGTCTGGCGGAAGAGTTGGATGTTACGCCCCCCGCGGTGACGGCAGCGGTGAAACGCATGGCGCGTGATGGCCACGTGAAAGTGGAACGCGGCGGACGAATTTCGCTTACCAACAAGGGAAGAAAAGTAGCCGTACACCTGAATCTGCGCCACCAGCTCGCGGAAATGTTGCTGACCGAGGTGATTGGGTTGCCGTGGGCAAAGGCGCACGCGGAAGCGGAGCGAATGGAGCACGCGATCTCGCCTGAAGTGGAAGCTCTACTGCTGAAGAGATTTGCGGGACGGAAAACGTGCCCGCATGGCGTGCCTGTGTATGGCGGCGTCGCGGAGTTGCGCAAACATGGCGGAGTGCTGCTTTCCGATTTGCGCGCCGACGAGGATGCGGAGATCTTATGCGTGTACGAAAAAGACGAAGGATTTCTGGAATTTCTGGAAGGGCTGGAGCTTCGGCCGTCCACAAGAGTGGAAGTGTTGAAGCGCGAATACGACGAGACCATGACGCTTCGTGCCGCTGGACATACTATGCATCTGGGTAAGCCCGCTACCAGCCGGATTTGGGTCCGGCGTCTCGCCTCGTAGCCTTTATCCCCTATCATCCAGCAGAGATTTCAGCCGTGCGTATCCCGCGCGACTGACCGGTAATTTCACGCCATTCGACAAAATGGCTACGCGGCTGTCTTTTGCGTAGGGTTCGATGCGCGTGACGCGCTCCAGATTGACCAGGTAGGAGCGATGGATTCGCACAAATAGCGCGGGATCGAGAGAAGTCTCGAGTCCGGAAATGGTCTGTTGCTTCAAGTGTTTTTTGCCTTCGCTGACCAAAGAAACGTAATCGTCTAACGCCTCGGCGTAATCGAGTTTTGCCACGGGTATCAGGGTGACCCGTGTGCCGTCTTTCACCACGATACGCTCTAGAAACTGGCCCGCAGGACGCGCCGCTGCGGAGAGCTCCACCGGGTTCGTTGGTTTGTGCTGCTTCTGGCTCTTGGCGCGCTTCAGGGCGGCTTCGAAGCGTTCGCGGCTGAACGGTTTCAGCAGGTAATCGACTGCGTGGACTTCGAAAGCTTTCATCGCGAACTGATCGTATGCGGTAACGAAAACCACGGACACGCCAGCGGGATCGATGAGTTCGAGCACGTCGAAGCCGGTGAGTTTGGGCATCTGCACGTCGAGAAACAACAAGTCGGGCTTGTGCTCGGCGGCGGCTTTCACGGCTTCCATACCGTTGCTGCACTCCGCGACGACTTCGATTTCCGGATGAGTTTTCAACATCTCGAGGAGCAGTTTGCGCGCCAGTTCCTCGTCGTCAACGATGAGGGCCTTCCACGTTTGCGCGGCGGCGTTCATGGCCGTTCCTCGGTTTCCGCCGGGAAGCCCATGCTGACGCGGAATAGATCTTCTTCGGCTTTAGCCTCGAGTTGCGCGTCTTTTCCATAGCGCGCTTCGAGGCGGCGCTGAACATTCTTGAGGCCAACGCCATTGCGGCGGCTGGAGCCAGCCTCCGGGTCCCAGGTATTTTCAACCAAGAGTGTTACGCGTCCGTTACCGCGGGTGGCTTGCAAGCGTATGCGGCCTCCTTCCGGCAGTTGGGCAATTCCGTGGACGACAGCGTTTTCCACCAGCGGCTGCAACAATAACGGAGGCAGCAAGCAATTTTTCGTGTCGTCTTGAATGTGCTGCTCGATGTTCAATCGATCGCCGAAGCGTACCTTTTCGATGGCGCAGTATTTTTCCAGCAAATCCAGTTCTACCTGCAGAGGAATCAGCGCCTTCTCGCCCAAGCCCAAAGTCATACGCAAGAAATCCGCAAGCAGAACGCACATTTCACGCGCGCGGCTTGGGTCGATGCTGGTCAGGGCACTGATGGAATTCAGGCTGTTGTACAAGAAGTGGGGGTTGATCTGAGCCTTCAGTGCGCTAAGTTCGGCATCGCGAGCGCGCAGGCTTGATTCAAGCGCGCGTTCCTGCGCTTCGCGCGAGGATTTCTGCGCGATTAGGGCGTAATTGAACGCGACGCTGAGTTCGTAGTAGAAAAATCCCGCCGCGTAGAGCATTTTGGTTTTCTGCTCATAGAGCTGGTCGACGCCTTTCCAGGTGGGAGACGAGTCGAATACGCCGGCAATGATCGCGCCGATCTTTACCCAGAAAAATGTGAGCAGCGCTGCCGTGGCGATGTGAATGAGCAAAAGGCGCCAGACTGGAGTGCGGTTCAGAGGAGCGGTACGGCAGGAAAACGACGCCGAAAAAGCGCTCACCTGGGCCATCCCAGAGAGCATAGCGGCAAGGATGAAAGCGTTTCGCCAGGAAATTCCGCCGGTAGACGTAAGCAGCGCGGCCAACACCAACGTAAAGAAAATCCAGCCGCCCCAGAACATGATGTGGTGGGTCTTCACCGCGAACGACTTTTCGTTGGTGATGCTCAATTCTTGACCACGATGCCGCCAAACAGCGCCCTGCCGCGAAGAATAAGTGTCTTTGCGGCGCGATTGCCCATAACATCTGGGGCAGGCTGGCGCGTTTCGTCACTGTATCCGCCAAAGATACTTTGCCCTTGGTAGGTCACGATCCAATGATCCGGAATGGTCAGCTCAATACCGCCAAACAGGGCCTCGACCTCGACGACAGCCTCTTCGCCCTCAATTTCTGAGGAGCGGAAATCTACTTCGACACCGCCAAAAATGGCTTCAACGCGACCGCCTCGAAAATCCTTGACGTTGACGCGGCGTTCGACACCTCCAAATAGCGCGAATTCGTTGAGCACGTCGGATGGCGCTTGGGCGTTGCTGCGCCCCCAGTTGAAGTCAAGGCGGCTAAAAATCATCAGAACGCCTGCAACGATAAGCAAAAGCGGCCAAAACGAATTCCAAGAGAGATTGATGAGGCCAAGATGATTTAGCTGGAAGTATGCACCAATGAGAATCAGCACGACACCGCCGACGCGGTTGTGCTCAGACATCAGTTTGAAGACGCCAATCACGACCAGAATCATTGGCCAGAAGCGCATGATGTTGCCAATGTGGATGATGTCCATGTGGTCCAGCAGAAACAGGAGGCCGACGGCGATCAGGATCAAACCGGAAAGGGTCCCGGCAGGGAGGCCGCGGCGAACACGGCGGGCGGCAATGTCCCGGTGGATCCGGTTATGGATTTCTTCGCGAATTTTGTCTTGCAGATCCAATCTCGTCTCTCCCGCACCTCTACCATTGTTGCGAACTAAGTCAGGCCAATTTGCGCGTTGCGCGGCGCTCGAAAATCAGTCCGGCGATCATCAAGCCAAAGGGCACAACGGCCAGGGGCAAAAGCCTCAAGGCATATTCTATGCTGGTTAGATTCTGAGCCACATTTCCGATCAACCGGACAGTCAACATGGCGGCGGTGGGCATCAGGCTCACGAGATTGGGAGTGTGCTGTTCAAAGCCTGCCTGAAGGTAATGCATGCTGGCGCTCATTTCCAGAAGAAAGAGGCTTATCCCGGCAAACCATGTGGTTGTGGCCATTCGGCGGTTCTTGCGCTCGTTGTAGCTGGTCACTGTTGCTATTGCTGCCATATC
>DASXLU010000450.1:0-3399 GCA_036496065.1 Candidatus Acidiferrum sp. | reverse complement strand
GCCCTTCCCCTGCATCAGCAATGGAGAAGCCCGAAGATGGTCTGCTATCTGTTTCCTTCCCGGTACAGGAAAGTCCGCGTCGGCTGTGCGAACGGATGCGGATGAAAGTTTCTGCTGGCTTCCTACAATGGAAGCCGTCAGAGGCGTCCCGCGGTTACGAGTCTAATCGCCAAACATGTGATGTTTGAAATCAGAATCTCGAACCGCGGGCCGCGCTTTGCTTCACAAACGAATACTCAGATGAAGCCCGGAACAGAGCAGTCCAGAGGGCTCACTATAAGGATTTCGCGGGAGCAAAGCCAGCCTCTGCGTGGGCAAGGAGGACGAAGAAACGACTATGTCAGGTAAAGAAACAGTGCGGCCGGAGCCGGAGTTTGTCGCGTTTGTAGGCATCGACTGGGCCGATCAAAAGCATGTGTGGTGTTGGCAGGCGGCCGACACTGGGGAGTATGAAAGCGGAGAGCTGGAGCACAAACCGGAAGCGGTGGAAGCCTGGGTGGCTGAACTGTGTCAACGATTCGGGGATGGTCCGATCGCGGTGGCCGTGGAGCAGGTGAAGGGAGCGCTGGTCTACATGTTGGGCAAGTATGAGTGCCTGCACCTGTATCCGGTGCCTTCGACCATGTCGGCGAGCATGCGAGCGGCATTGTATCCCTCGGGGGCGAAGGACGATCCGCGAGATGCAGATCTGCTGCTGGAATTGCTGGTGCTGCATCGGGACAAACTACGGCGTTTGAAGCCGGATAACGAAGCGACCCGGCGGGTACAGAATCTGGTGGAGGAACGGCGCAAGTTGGTGGAGGAAAAGACGGCGCAACTGAATCGTCTTACTGGATACTTAAAGGTGTATTTTCCGCAGATGTTGGAGTGGTTTGCGAAGTTGGACAGCCAGCTGGTGTGCGATTTTTTGGAGCGCTGGCCATCGTTGGAGGAGTTGCAACAGGTTCGGTCGGGAGAAGTGAAGAAGTTCTTCTGCCATCGGCGCGGCCGGCACGGCGAACTGACGGAATGGCGGATGCAGGGGATCCGCCAGGGCATGCCGGCGATACGGGACCGGGCGGTGATCGAGGCGAAGCGGACGGTGGTGCAAGTCATCGCCCAAATGCTGCGCGTGCTGCTGGAGGGAATAGCGACGCTGGACCGCAAGATCGCCGAAGCGGCGGAGGCGCATCCGGATTTTTTCATTTTCCAGTCGCTGCCGGGAGCTGGAGCAGCCTTGGCGCCGCGCTTGCTAGCCGCTTTGGGTTCGCAACGAGAGCGGTATGCGAGTGCGAACGAGGTACAGAAGTACAGCGGGATCGCTCCCGTCACGGAGCGCAGCGGAAAGAAGAAATGGGTGCACTTCCGCTGGGCGTGCTCCAAATTCTTGCGGCAGAGTTTTCACGAATGGGCGGGGCACTCGATCGGGCAGTCGGTTTGGGCGCGTGCCTACTACCAGCGACAGCGCGAGCGTGGCAAGGAACACCATGCCGCGGTGAGAGCTCTAGCCTTCAAATGGATTCGCATCGTGTTTCGCTGCTGGCAAGATCGTGTGGCGTATGACGAGAGCAGATATCTCGCGGTCTTGGCCAAGCGTGGTTCGCACTTGACCTCTGCCTTCGTCACGGCGGCAGTAAGTCTGTGATATTGCTGTGAACTCTAAGTGGATATCAAACCTGAGCTGATCGAAAAATGATTGACAAACATACTCAGACATCTGGTTACAACAATCATCGGAGTACAACAATCATCGGACACTGTTCAAGTGTCCTAATTAGGGTCGTGCCAGGGTGGTTCATTTCTCCTCGGCGCGCAAGCTCTTGCGTTGCTCTCAGTGTGAGAATGCCAGGCGCAAGCCGGACGTAAGCACGAGTTCGCTCTGTTTTTTCCCCGCGGGAGGGTTGGTGACGTAAGTGTCACTAAAATTGGTTTGCCATCCTAGCCATTTAGCGATTTTCGTGATCGCGCCGAAACGGAAGCTGCTCCGGTAGTTCCCCCCTCTCTCCGTCAGGTCTGGAAAAAACGCGAGATTCTGCAGTAAGGCGGTGTTCTTGCCCAACTTCAGAGTAAATTCTTCGCCAATCTGCCCCGCTGCGAGGTTGCGTTGAGTCTCTACATAGTTCTCGCGCGTGAAATTTGCACCGCCGAGAAGTTTGAGGCTGGCGTTGTCGCGTTTAATGAGATGGTAGCCGAGGCCCCCGCCCACCACCGAGCGCAAGTCCAAGTCCTGTAGGCCATCACTCATAAAATCGGTATTGGCAAACAGGAAGAAGCGCGAGATGAAGTCGTGGTCGAAACGTGCGCCACCTTTGTTGATGTTGGCAGTCACGTGCGGTTGCGCACCCGTAACATCGTCGATGGAGTAAAGAGACTCGGCGTAAAGGGTCATCTCTTCGTGGGAGGCCTTGCGGGCCGCTCCGAACGCAAATCGGAAATTTCTGGTCTTGCTATTGCCGCGAGTCAGTTCAAATCCGGCGTCCAGCCCCCCGTTCCACCCGTGCAGAAGACTGCGATGCTGGGATTTCTCGTAAGCTAACTGCTCGGCATCATTGCGCAGAGCCACGACACTCTCTTTTGAAGCTTCTACGATGGTGCCCGTATTCGTCACAATTTCCAATTTTCCTTCTCGGGTTGTCATTCTGCCCACGAGTTCCTTCCCATCCGCGAGCGACACGTGTAGCGGCAGGTCTGAACGGAGTTCCTGAATTTCCTGCCACGACACGGTTACTTCTCCCGCGACTGCAGCAGTAATCAACAAGCCTTTGGCGTCGGACTTCTTGATCGCACCGGTCAACCGGTCTCCATTCTTGAAATCCACCTGGTCGGCAAAAACCGAAGGAGTCGCAAAGACTAGCAACACGGGGAGTGCAAAAAACATGCTGCGCAAGGGTTCCTCCAATGAACAAGCGTTCCTCAGAACTCAGGAACCGAGTCTCCGGCTGCTCGATACCCTGGAGGTGTGACGCGCGGCGGAAATGAATGGTCTCGGGGGATTATTTCACGGATTAGCGGTTGATTTCAGGAACTGCAGGGCGCTTTCGGTCTTTGCCAGGACTGGACCATGGATCACGAAACGGGAAGCATGGCATGTTTGAGTCGCTAGTGAAACATCCCCATTTCCAGTCATCATGAGCGCTATGGCCTGATCTATATAAGGGGATGTCAAGAACATTTTTCTCCCTCCGCCGGAGGCGCGGGTTTGGTTCGCGACATCCAGCCCTTCTCACCATAGAAGACGTTCGTGTGGTGTCGTGCCCCTAGGTTATTCCATGTCAGCGACTGCATCTTCGTTAGGAGCGACGACGCCAATCAGTTTCGAAACTGAATCAAGCCGTGGGTTGTACGGTGCCAACCATGGGTCTATCTGAGGCTCGTGGCCTAGTGCTTTTTCGGGTTATCCGAGGGGGCATAGGGGTTACA
>DASXLU010000449.1:0-10808 GCA_036496065.1 Candidatus Acidiferrum sp. | reverse complement strand
AGCGTGCCGTTCTGCACCAAAATTGTTGCCACGGGTCCGCGGCCCTTGTCGACTCGCGATTCCAGCACGGTTCCCGCTGCCGGTGCATCCGGATTTGCCTTCAACTCGCGCAAATCCGCCACCAGCAGAATAATTTCCAGCAACTTGTCGAGATTCTTTTTCTGCTTCGCCGATACTTCCACGAATTCCGTGTCGCCGCCCCACTCCGCTGGCATCAACCCCATTTCAGAGAGTTGCCGCTTTACGCGCTCAGGCTGCGCTTCGGGTTTATCGACCTTGTTGACCGCCACGATGATCGGCACATTGGCCGCCTTCGCGTGGTCGACCGCTTCGCGCGTCTGCGGCATCACGCCATCGTCTGCCGCAACCACCAGCACCACGATGTCCGTAACCTTCGCTCCGCGCGCGCGCATTCTGGTGAACGCTTCGTGGCCCGGCGTATCCACAAACACCACACTGCGATCGTTCACCTGCACCTTATACGCGCCGATGTGCTGCGTGATTCCGCCCGCTTCGCCCGTCGCCACATCCGCTTCGCGAATCGCGTCGAGCAAGCTCGTTTTTCCGTGGTCGACGTGGCCCATTACCGTAACCACCGGCGGCCGCGGCTTCAGATTTTCCTTGGTCTCTTCCTTCGCAACTTCCAGCACCATTTCTTCTTCAAACGACACGACGCTGACTACGCCATTAAACGACTGCGCCAAATCTGTGGCGGTCTGCACGTCCAGTGCCTGGTTGATGCTCGCGAACACGCCGCGATCCAGCAGCGTCTTCAGTAAATCCTTGGCGCGAATATCCAGCTTCTCCGCCAATTCGCGAATGGTGATTCCTTCGGTAAGCGTCACTTCCCGCGGCGCACGTGGTTCCGGCGGCGCTACGGCGACCGCTACTCCCCGGCCTCCGGCTCCCTGTCGTTGCCGCGTTGGATGCAGCTTGCGCTCGCCTTCCATCTCGCGCTTGTCTGCCATCGGCCGTTGCCGTTGCTGCGGCTTGCGCGTGTACAGCGGCTTGCCCGGCTCCGCCTTTGGCGGCATTTTGTCCGGCAATGGCGGCAGCATTCCTGGCCGTCCCGGCATTCTTGGACCTGGACGCGTGCCAGTCGGCACCGCTCCCGGTCTCTGACCAAATGAAGGACGATTCGGCGCACCCGATCCACCGCCCGGTCCACCAGGACCTGTCGGTCGCGGCGAATATGGACGCCGGTCTTGTCCACCCTGATGTTGCGGGCGCATCGGCTGACCTGGCCGCGGTCCACTAGGACGCTGCTGCTGGCCGCTGCCTGGCACTGTGCCCGGCACTGGTCCGCGATTGCCACCCGTAGGCATGGGACGCAAAGGTGTTTGTGGACGCGGTGCACCCGGCGCTGCCGCTGCAGGGCGCGCTCCCGCCGACTGTCCCGGCTGTGGTGGTCGCGTTTGTGGCGGACGCATTCCCGGCTGGCCGCTTGGTGCGGGCCGTGGAGGTTGCTGTCCAGTAGGCGCACCCGGACGATTCGGTTGCGTTGGTGCTGGTCGCGGTGCCTGTGTCGCTGCTGGTGTCGCGGGCGCAGAAGGCGGGTGAACTGCTGGCTTCGGCGCAGTCGCAGGTGCCGCCGGAGCCGCCGAGAGTGGTACGGAGGGAGCGGGCGCTGCAGGCCTTGCACCAGCAGGCGGCGCCGACGGTGCTGCGGGTGCCGCACTCGGTGCGGGAGCCGCTGGCGCAACTGGTTTCGGCGCCGCAGGTGCCGCAACCGGAGCCGGTGCTGCTGGAACGGCCGGTGCTGCAACTGGAACTTGTGGTTTTGGCGGCGCTGCGGGTGCAACTGCAGGTGCGGGCGCTGCAGCAGCGGGTGCTGCCGCAACCGGAGTCGGTGTCGGAGCAGGCGTCGGCGCAGACCGGCGTGCAGCTCTCGCCGCGGCATCGCGCGCGTCACGCTCGGCGCTGGCTGCCGCTTCTGCCGCAGCTTCTGCGTCAGCAACGCCCTTCAGATGATGCCGGACCTTTTCCGCCACATCTTCGGGGATCGAGCTCGAATGCGTTTTCTTTTCGGTTACGCCATAACCCGGCAGCAGGTCAATAATAGCCTTGGCTTTGACCTCTAGCTCTCGCGCGAGTTCATTGATGCGGACTTGGGATGCGTCACTCATGCTTCGTTAAGAACTTTTCTCTTCCTGCTGCTCCGCCGGTTTTTCCGGTGTCTCAGCTGCCGCAGAGTGATCCTCCGCAGCGCGGTTTTCGTCAGATGTCTCAGGAACGGTTTCCTGGCCGGCTTCATTCGAAGCTTCCGGCTCCGCTTCCGTCGTTGTTTCCGCCCCAGTTTCCGCCGCTGTTTCTTCGCGTGTTTCCGTTTCGGTTTCCGTTTCGGTTGTTGCGGCGGCGTCTTTAGCTTCGCCCGGCTCGGCACCTTCTGTTGCTTCGCCAGCCGTCTCCGATCCTTCGGCGCCTTCCACTGCGTCTTCCGCAGGCACGGCCGCCGCTTCTCCGCCTTCGTAGAACCGGTTCACCGCCTGATAAATCTTGTCCACCATCTTTTCGCCAATGCCCGGAATCTCCATCAACTGTTCCGGCGTCATCGCGGCGAGTTGCTCCAGATTGGTGATGCCCGCTTCTTCCATCTTCTCAATCGTCTTCGGACCAACTCCTGCCAACACGGTTAGCGGCGTGGTTGGCGCCGTCAGGCGTGTCATCTCCGCTTCGATTTCGCGGCGTTTTTCTTCTTCGCTTTTGATGTCGATGTCCCAGGTAATCAGCTTGCTCGCCAGCCGCACGTTCTGGCCTTTTTTGCCGATCGCCAGCGAAAGCTGCGAATCTTCGACAATCACTTCCAGTTTCTTGTTTTCCGGATCGGTGATTTGTACGCGCGTCACCTTCGCCGGGCTCAGCGCTTTTTGCGCGAACGCTACCGTCTCTTCGCTGAACGGAATGATGTCGATCTTTTCTCCGCGCAATTCGCGAATAATCGACTGCACGCGCATTCCCTTCATTCCTACGCAAGCCCCAACCGGATCCACATCCTTGTCACGACTCGCCACCGCCACCTTGGTGCGCTCGCCTGCTTCTCGTGCGGCAGCGCGAATCTGCACCGTGCCGTCATAAATTTCAGGTACTTCCATCTCAAACAATCGCTGCACCAGCGATGCATCCGCGCGCGACACAATCACTTGCGGACCCTTCGCCGCGCGGTCTACTGCCTTGATCACCACGCGCAACCGCTCGCCAATGTTGTACGTTTCCAGTTTCGACTGCTCGCGCTTCGGCAAACGCGCTTCCGTCCGACCCATATCCACGATCAGGTCCGGACCTTCCGCGCGCTTCACAATCACCGTCACCAGTTCCCCTGCGCGGTTGTGATACTCGTTGAAAATTGTGTCGCGCTCAGCCTCGCGCACCTTCTGCAGAATCACTTGTTTGGCGGTTTGCGCCGCGATTCGACCCAGCACATCCGTTGGCTTCGCCGTCAGGATTTCCGTGCCGACTTCCGCCGCCGGATTCTTCTTCCGCGCGTCCGCAACTGCGATTTCGCGTTTCGGGTCGGTAACCTCTTCTACTACGGTCAGCACCGAAAACACGTCGACCTGCCCGGTATCCGAATTGAACTTGCTTCGCAGGTCCTCGTCCGTCTTGTAATACTTGCGCGCGGCAACGACCATGGCGTCTTCGATGGCAGAAATCACCACCTCCGGTTCAATGTGCTTTTCCCGGCTCAACATCTCGATTTGTTGGTAAAGCAGATTCGCCATTTTCCAGTTCCTAAAACTCCACCACTAGGTTCGCCTTCCGGATCATTTCCAACGGTATTTCTATTATCCGGGCTTCCTTGCCTTTTAACTCCATACGGACCTTCCCGTCCGCGAATCCTTTCAACCGTCCCTCAAAAAACTTTGCGTTCTCAATCAACTCTTCCGTCGATATCTTCGCCAGCCGCCCCGTGAATCGCTGGAAATCCCCAGGCTTCTTCAGCGCCCGGTCCATTCCTGGCGAACTAACCTCCAGAATGTAGGCCGGGCCAGTTATGAGTTCCTCTACGTCGAGGATCACACTCAACTGCTGGCTCACTCGCTCGCAATCTGCATGGCTGATTTTCGGATAAGGGTCAGAGACCTCTTGTTCCGCCGCCGACGCCTGGGGTACTCGGTCGATGTACACCCTAAGAAAGCGCTGTTTGCCAATCTTCCATTCGACATCCACGACTTCCAGGCCCTCCGAACGCGCTACCCGTTCGGCAGCCTCGCGGACCTTTTCCAAATTCACGCGGAGACTCCCCGGCCTAAGCCGGTTTGGTGCTCAGTATCACCGGCGGCAACAAAAAAGTGGGCTTGCGCCCACTTCAAGGTGCGACCCGTTTCAGAGCGAAAATAGAGTATATTCCCGCAGCACGGTAAAAGCAAGGCACCTCGCCCCACCGCAAAGTTCGTGCGCCCCAGTCTCGCAACGGCTTCAAAATCACCTGAATGCGATTAACTTCTTTATCATTCGTCGCTTGCACGCTTCTTTGGAACCAGGCTGATCACTTTGTGTTGCGGTCTTCCTTCGATGCTCCGCTCCAGGTCTACGTTATCTTGACCAGCCTTCTTCCCCCGCGTACTCTCCTCGTACGTGGCTTGGGTCACATGTCCGAATGTCGATTTTACTGCGCAACGTCCTGCGGCTCGGAATCTTATCGGCGGCGTTCCTGGCGCAACTTGCGTCAGGATCTCCGGTTCTCTCCTCACGTTTCGAGGATTCCTCGAACCCGCCTGACGCCCCTAAGGTCCAGCCCGACGGTGTCCTTCTCAAAGTCCATCTTCTCGACTCCCGGGGCCTGCCCTTGGCTAATTCCGCAGAAGTCCGGCTCTTCTCCGTAACTCGGAAACTCGATGTTACCGCCGGCACGCAACAATCCTCCAGCGCAGAATTTCAAAACGTGCAGCCGGGAGACTACGAACTCGAGATAACCTCCGCAGGATTTTCCAAGACCACGCAACATCTTCATGTTGTGAAGCGCTCCGATGCTCTCTCTGTTTTCGTCTATCTCCCTACAGAATCGGAAGCGGTCCCGGATGGCCCGGGAAGACACTCTCGACCCCTGAAATCTGATTTACAGAATGAAATCAATCGAGGCGCCGACCTTCTACAAAAAAAGCAATTCGAAAAGGCTGCCAATCAATTTTCCAAGGCGGTCCGCACCATTCGCGAAAATCCGGACTTATGGTGTTTGCTGGGTATGGCGGAGCTTGGCCAACAACACAATGACGAGGCGCGACAAGATCTCGATCGGTCTCTCGCTTTGAATCCCGTACATGAAGGAGCTTTGCTCGGCCTAGCCGAACTGGACCTGAAATCCGGTCAGCCATCCGCGGCATTGGACCTCGCCGGGAAAGCCTACCGTTATCACGGTGCGGGGTGGCGAACCCATTTTCTACTCGCATCGGCCTATGCGCAGAGCGATCGCCTGCCGGAAGCTGAGTCCCACGCGCGTCGTGCCGTCACTTTTGCCGAACGAAACGCCGCCCCAGACGCCGCTCCCGCCTTGATGCTCTTGGCAGATATTCTTTCTCGCGAAGGAAAACCAATCGAGGCCAAGCAAACCTGGCAGCGCGTCTCAGACCGATTTCCGTCTTCGCCAGAGGCCAAGGAAGCGGTCGATCATTTCCAAAAAATCAGCGGCGAATCTCCCGCGCCAGATGCTCCTCCACCCGTCGAGGGTCTCACGCTCGATGCGCTTCCGGAAATTGGTACGCAATTCGTCCGCTCACAACCCGCGCGGCCAGTGCGTGAACAGGAATCTCCGTGGGCGCCTGGCGACGTGGACGCCAGAGAATACCTGACCGCCGATGGCGTCGCTTGCAAAACCGACGAAGTCCTCGACCTCGCCCAGGATCGCTTGAACACGCAACTGCTCAACTTCGAGAGGTTCACCGCCACCGAGCATGTCGTACATCAGGAAATCGAATCATCTGGCGCGCCCGACCCGGCCTTGGAAAAAGATTTTTCCTACATCGTCTTCGTTTATCCCTATTCAGGCAACTCACTATATTTAGAGGAAAGCCGTGACGGCGGCGCCAACTATTCCGCATTTCCTACGGGAATGGTCACCACCGGCATCAACAGCCTGGGCGTCGCTCTCTTGCAACCCGCCAATCGCGGCGGTTTCACCTATCAGTGCGAAGGGCTCACCAGCATTCGTGGACAGGCGGCTTGGCAGATTCGCTTCGAGGAAAAGCCTGACACCACCGCGAGCATTCGCCGTTGGCGCACCAACAAGGCCAGCTACAATCTCCGTGTGAAGGGCCGCCTCTGGATTACCTCCACCACCTTCGACATGCTGCGCATCCAGACCGATCTCCTCGCTCCTGTTCGCGATCTGGGCCTCACTCGCGACCATCTCGAAGTCGACTACGGCCCCGTCAGTTTTCAGTCCGGCAACCAGAGGCTCTGGCTCCCTTGGAACGCTAATATGTACATGGAGTTTCGCCACAAGCGCTTCCATCACCAGCACTTTCTCACCGACTACATGCTCTTCGGCGTCGACGAAACGCAAAAAGTGGGCAGCCCCAAGGACTCGCCTGCCCAAACCGCCACCAATTGACTCCGCGCCTCTCACAATTTGAGCCGTGCTATTTTTGTCATCGCTCGCCCTGATCTGCGAAGGGAGTGCAGCGAGGGATCTGCTTTTCTCTAGCGCCGCCGAGGTAACGCCTGATGTTGCCTATTGACCCCACCCAACTCGCTGAGTAGTCTGACATCCTGCGCTGGGATCCAGGAAAGGCGTTTATGGCCAGCTCGACTCTTCTCGCTCGGACCTTACCCAGACGTCTTCGCCTCGCCTTGCTCCTGGTCCTGCCTCTCTTCTGTTCCCCCGCATGGGCACAAAGAACTCAGTCCAGCCGCCAGCAAGGCCAGAGTGGAGGACAAGGCGTCGTCACGCTACGCGTCAACGTTCGTGATGCCAGGGGAGTACCGCCCGACGGACCCGCAACCGTTCAGCTTAATTCCAGCATGGGACGCCACGACATTCAGACTACCCACGACGCCTCCATCGCCACATTCTCCAACGTACTCACGGGCGAATACGACATTGAGGTTCGCTGCCTGGGCTACAAGACCCAGACGGATCACCTTAGCCTCAGTGCCATGGGCCCCGAATTCTCGGTCTACGTCTATATCCATCCTGACTCAGAACCGTCCACGGAAAACGGTCCTCCCACGGGCGTGACTGTAACTCCAAAGCTGCAAAGCGAAATCGAGAAGGGCCTCGACCTCATGCGCAAGAAGGACTACGAGGCCGCAAAAGCGCATTTCGCCAAGGCCGCGCTGATGGCTCCGGGCAATCCCGATGTCGCTTACTTGCAGGGCACCGCGGACCTTGCGCTGCAACATACCGACGCCGCTCGCCACGATTTCGAACACGCTCTTTCGCTGAATCCTTCCCACGAAAAGGCGCTGCTCTCCCTGGGCGAACTCCAACTTCGCGCCGGAGAAACCAATTCGGCTATCGCTACACTGGAAAAGGCCTACGCCATCAACGGAGCCGGTTGGCGCACGCACGTCTTCCTGGCCGCCGCTTACCTGAAAGCCGAAAAATATCCCGACGCCGAATCTCACGCCAGCCGCGCCGTTTCTCTCGCGCAAGACAAGGGCGCTGGCGCCACCATGCTTTTGGCCGAAGCTCAATTCGCACAGGGCAAAATTTCCGATGCTCGCCGCACTTGGGAACAACTCATCTCTCGCTTTCCCAATGATCCACTGACCGCAACCGCGAAGCATAAACTCGAGCAATCCTCCCCGGAAAACATTTCCTCCGCGCATCAATCTTCCATCGCTCTTCCCGCAGCCTCTATGCCCACGCTTTCGCTGCTTCCCGTTGCGGAGCGCCCTTGGGCACCTTTGGACACCGACGAAAAGGAATATCCGGTTGCGCCGAACGCTTCTTGCGACGCAGACGAAGTGCTGCTGCGCGCATTCCACCGCATCAAGTCGCAGTTGGAGAATTTCGAAAAATTTACCGCCACCGAGCACATCGAACATCAGGAAATCGATCGCTATGGCCGCTCCAGCTTGCCGCGCTCTCGTGATTTCTCTTACATCGTTTTCATTCGACCTTTTGCCGGCGATTCCATGTACCTCGAAGAGAGTCGCAACGGCAGCTCCGATCTTTCCGGCTTTCCCACATCACTGGCCACCACGGGCCTCAACGGTCTAGGTGTTTCTCTGCTTCAACCGGCGTTTCGCTCTTCGTTCATCTATCAATGTCAGGGACTCGCCAATGTTCGTGGTCAGCCCGCATGGCAGGTGCGCTTCCAGGAAAAGACCAGCAACGCCAGCGGCATTCGGCGGTGGCAGCGCAACGGTACCGTCTATAATCTTCCCGTCAAGGGCCGCATCTGGCTTTCCGCCAACAGCTACGACGTGCTGCGTATCGAAACTGATCTGGCCGAACCGGATCACCGCCTCGAACTCACCCGCGACCACCTCCTGGTCGACTATGGTCTGGTCACCTTCTCCACCAGCCACACGCAACTCTGGCTGCCCTGGAGCGCCGAGATGTATATGGAGCTGCATGGCAAGCGCTACCATCACAAACATTTTCTGAAGGACTACATGCTCTTCGCTGTCGATAGCTCCAACAAGATCAATAAGCCTAAGGAAGATCCGGTTCCACCCGCGACTTCCTCCGCTCCCTAGTCATCTGCCCCCCAAAAAATTCTGTACAAAAGAAAAGGACCCGAGCCTGCGCCCGGGTCCTTCGCCTTATCTTGCTTCCAGTTTTACGGTTGTGGTTTCGCTGCGGGCGGTGTTGCCGGCTTTGGCGTAGTAGACGCCGCCGGCTTCGGTGCTGGTGCCGCCGCTCCTGCCTTGATTGGATACGCCTGATCGTACAGCTTGATCACTTCTTGCGTCAGATCGATGTTGTTCGATGCATACAGAATCGGCGAATTCTGCGCCGACGAATCGAACACCGCCACAAAGCCATTCTCGCGCGCATAACGGTCCAGCACATCCATCATCTTCCGGCCGATGCGATCCACAACATCTGCCTGCGCCGCGTTCACGTCTTCCTGCATTTCGTTCTGCTTGCGTTCCAGTTGTCCCGCCATGCGCTGCCCTTGTACCTGCAGACGCTGCTTCTCTTCATCGCTCAGCGTCGTCTGGCCGGCCTGCAGCCGCTGCTGCAAGTCTCGAACCTGCTTGTTCAGTCCTTCCAATTCATTTTGCCGCGACGAAAATTGCGACTGCAATTCCGCGGACGCCTGCTTGCCTTCCGCCGTCGCCACAATCGCTTGCCGCACGTTTATTACGCCTACTTTTCCGCTGGCGGCTGATCCCGCTGCCGCCGTTCCCTGAGCCCGAACAGCCACCGTCCCGAGCAGGCATGCCATGCTCAGCGCAGCTGTCAGCAACATATTTCTCGAATTCACAGTTTTCTCCTTATTAATCTCTGGACTAGCCTCTCCTCAGCATCTTTCCGGGAGGCTGCGCCCTTATCCGACCCAACCGCTAAGCGGTCAAAATTTTTCGGTGATCCTTCTTGAACGAGGACAACCACGTTGTCGACTATTCCGTCAGGACGCCCGCTTCCGGGCAGACAGCGAGGCCCATCGCCTTTTTCCACTGCCGTTCAAAGCCTAAAGTATAGCTGAGTCGCCAACAGCCCCGCAATCGCACCATCACACCGTTACTTCTCTGCTATCCTCGCAAATACCTGCCCGTCACTAACCTCCGCGCCGAAAAAACTACTTCGGCATCGCCAGCAACAGCACCCGGTTGTTGTTCTGATCCACGATCACCGCCGTGTTGTTGAAGTTGTCCATCGCCGCCGAAAATTGCGATTGGCTGCTGATTCCCAGCGTCTCTTGCGTCGTGAACGTTTGCGTGTCCACCACCGACATCGTGTTCGACGTGGAGTTGATCGTCAGCATGATCCCAGTCTGATAGTTGTACGCGATCGAGAACGGATTGATCCCCACACGAACCAACTGTGTGGCGGTCGTGTCTGGGTTGAACGCGTACACCGCGTTCTGTTGCGTGGATGTCGCATAAAACAGCGCCGTCGTAGGTGCCGGGTCGTACACGATACCCGTCGGATTCGCCGTCAGCGTGTTGATCGAAGCCGACGTGCTGCGCGTAGGCGGCTGCGTGCTCAGCGCAATCACGTCCAGTCCTCCGACCGCGGTGCTCGTTCCGGAGTTCTGCAGGTTCGTTACCACCGCAATCGCCCGGTTTGGATCCACTGCAATCGAGTTCGGCGGTCCGCCCACTGCAATCGGCGTGGACACTGGCGTCGTTGTCGTAACCGCGCCTGGCAGCAGCACTGTCAAGTCGATCGCCGAAATCGTGTTCGAGCCGGTGTTTGCCACCAGCGCCAGTGCTCGATCGAAATCCATTCCTACACCAGTGGGCGCCAGCCCCACAGCCACGTCCGCGGTAGCCGACGTGGGAGCCAGCGGATTGCTGATATTAATGATAGACGCCGTCCCGGTTGTTCCGTTTCCGCCATTGTTCGCGGTCACCGCATATCCTAACCGTGGAATTACCGCTACTCCCAGAGGCTGCGCCCCGACCGTGAAAGTACTCATCACTCCGCCGTACGGCACGCCGTAATTGTGCAGATTCGCCAGATCCATGTTGATGATCGATACGCTGTTGCAACTGTAATTCGTCACCACCGCCACATTACGGATATCGTCGAACGCCACGCCTTCCGGACCTTGGCCCAACAGCGCCGATCCATTTGCGGCCGCAACCGGATCACATGCCTTCTTTAGATTGGTCACGCCGACTGCATGTAAGTCCGTCGTGCCGGAGTTCACTCCTCCCGCAACCACGTCCAGCGCAAAGTCATGCGGCAC
>DASXLU010000448.1:0-3234 GCA_036496065.1 Candidatus Acidiferrum sp. | reverse complement strand
GTGGTGAAGATTCCCAAGTGGCAGTTTGAGAAGTTTCCGGGCGCGGACAGCACCCTTGGCACGCAGATGAAATCGGTCGGCGAAGTCATGGCCATTGGGCGTACGTTCAAAGAGGCTCTACAAAAAGGGATTCGCTCGCTGGAGCCGAGTTCGCCGTGGCGCGCCCCAGCCGAAACTCCAGATTCATTGCTGCGCGAAAAACTCTCCACGCCACGCCCCAATCGCATCTACTGGATCCTGACCGCAGTGGAACGCGGACTGCCCGCAGCGGAAATTTGCGACCTGACAAAAATCGATCCGTGGTTCATCCACCAGATTGAAGAGATCGTTCAGGCCAACCGGCGCGCGGCTTCGGTCACGGTGGAGACGGCGTCGAAAGATCTGCTGCGCGAAGTAAAGCGCATCGGAACCAGCGATGAACAGTTGGCACAAATCTGGAAGACCACTCCGGCGGTAGTTCGGCTGCAGCGTGCTCGCTATGGCGTTTCCCCTGTGTTCAAGCGCGTGGACACGTGCGCGGCGGAATTCGAATCGTTCACCCCGTACATGTATTCGACCTACGAAGAAGAAGACGAGTCCGAACCAACGCAGAAGCAAAAAATCATGATTCTGGGGAGCGGCCCGAATCGCATCGGACAGGGAATCGAATTCGACTACTGTTGCTGTCACGCTTCGTTTGCACTTCGCGCGGATGGATTCGAATCGATCATGGTGAATTGCAATCCAGAGACGGTCTCGACGGACTATGACACTTCGGACCGGCTCTATTTCGAACCCCTCACGCTCGAAGATGTCCTGGCGATTGTGGAACGCGAAAAGCCCCATGGCGTGATCGTGCAATTCGGTGGGCAGACGCCGCTCAATTTAGCTCTGGAACTGAAGCGCAATGGCGTGCCGATTGTGGGCACCGCTCCGGAATCGATCGATTTGGCTGAGGATCGCCGTCGCTTCGGTCGCCTGCTCGATGAATTGCGCATTCCGCAGCCGCGCAACGGGACCGCGCTGGTGCCCGAAGAAGCGGCTCGCGTTGCTGGTGAAATTGGCCTGCCTGTGCTGGTGCGGCCTAGTTACGTACTTGGCGGACGTGCGATGGTCATCGCGTACGACGTAA
Source organism: Candidatus Acidiferrum sp. (assembly GCA_036496065.1). GTDB lineage: Bacteria > Acidobacteriota > Terriglobia > Acidiferrales > UBA7541 > Acidiferrum. The sequence goes on along the minus strand of DASXLU010000448.1, from coordinate 2,123 downwards.
ACACCGTTCAGGAATACGTAGCGCAAGCGGCTTTGATGGGCCCGGCGCGGCCAGTTTTGATCGACCAGTTCCTTGAAGAAGCAACCGAAGTTGACGTAGACGCGCTCGCCGACGGCAAAGACGTTGTGATCGGTGGAATCATGGAACACATCGAGGAAGCCGGCGTGCATTCAGGCGATTCCTCGTGCGTCCTGCCGCCGGTGAGCTTGTCGGACACGATTCTGAATACGATTCGGGATTATACGAAGCGGCTGGCATTGGCGTTGAAGGTCGTCGGTTTGATGAACGTGCAATACGCCATCCAGCGTGACACCGTTTATGTGCTCGAAGTGAATCCACGCGCCTCCCGTACCGTTCCGTTTGTCAGCAAGGCTACTGGCGTGCCGCTCGCAAAGGTTGCGGCGAGACTGATGGTAGGGCGCAAACTCGCCGACATGAAGTTGCCGCTGGTCCACCACAATGGCGTGGCGGAAGTTGCCGTGCACGATTTTTACTCAGTGAAATCGCCAGTGTTCCCGTTCAACAAGTTTCGCGGCGTGGATACTATTCTTGGGCCGGAGATGCGTTCCACCGGCGAAGTCATGGGCATTTCAACGTCCTTTGGGCAAGCATTCGCCAAAGCGCAGCTCGCCGCCGGTCAGAAATTGCCGAAAAGCGGCACAGTGTTTATCAGCGTTAATGACCGCGACAAGCGGCACCTTGGGGAAATGGGCAGCGAACTGGTCGCTATGGGCTTCAAAATCGTTGCCACGCGCGGAACGGCAGCAGCATTACGTAGTGCAGGTGTCGCGTGCGACGAAGTGTTCAAGGTAAACGAGGGCCGGCCAAACATCGTGGACTTGGTGAAGACTGGCAAGATCGATCTGGTCATCAACACGCCGCTGGGCAGAGAATCCTTCTACGACGAAAAATCGATTCGTCGCGCAGCCATTCGCTACAACATTCCTTGCATCACCACGTTATCGGCAGCTCATGCCGCCGTGCGTGGAATCCACGCGCTGATCGAACTGAAACGCGAAGTATCTTGCCTGCAGGATTTGCATCAAAACAGCGTAGCCGCGTCAGGCAATACCAGTTCCGGAGATTAGGCATGATCATCAATGGCATCTTCCCCGCGCTCACCACTCCATTTGAGGCGGATGGAAGCGTTTCTCTGCCCAGTGTGAAGGAAAACATTCGTCGATATAACCAGACCGCGCTTGCGGGATATGTCGTGCTGGGATCGACCGGCGAGTCCGTGATGCTGAGCCGCGATGAAGGGGAAAGCGTGCTGGCTGCGGTGAAGGAAGCTGCGGCGCCAGACAAACTTCTAATCGCCGGAACTGGAGTGGAGTCGACTGCAGAAACAATTGCGCGCACAAAACGCGCTGCTGCGCTCGGATACAAGGTCGCTCTCGTAAAAACGCCGTATTACTACAAGCCATTTTATGGAGCCGCCAGCTACTTGCAGCACTACCGCGCGGTGGCGGATGCCTCGCCCATTCCGATTTTGCTGTATTCGGTTCCAATTTTTACCGGTGTGACTCTCGAAGCCCCCGAGATTCTGGCGCTCGCGGAGCATCCTAATGTGGCCGGAATCAAGGACAGTTCAGCAAGTATCCAACGCATCGGCGAGGTAGTTTCGAACGCGCCAAATAGCTTTTATGTTCTGACCGGAGGGGCCGCAGTGGTTTATCCCGCACTGGCGATGGGAGCACGAGGCGCCATTCTCGCGTTGGCATGCGCTCTGCCGGAAAAATGCGCCGAAATATACGAATTAATGCAGGAAAACCGTCATTCCGAGGCTCGTGAACTGCAAAATCAGGTCCTAAACGCGTCGAAAACGATCGTTTCGGAGGCCGGAATCGCCGGTTTAAAGTACGCTATGGACCTTCGCGGCTACAAGGGCGGATTGCCTCGGCTGCCGCTGCTGCCCGTTACAGAAGAGAAAAAGCGGCGGATTGAGGCGCAAATTTCGAAACTCCATCCAGCGCCGGCGCACGTCTAAGCTTCTGGGTTTGCCGTCACTTTTAACTACGACTATCATCTAAGGCTTCATGGACTGTCGCGCCTATTCGCCCTCGCAGATTCCTCATACGACCAAGCTGATCCGTGATTTCACGGAAGATTTCCCGAAGGTAGCG
>DASXLU010000447.1:0-4459 GCA_036496065.1 Candidatus Acidiferrum sp. | reverse complement strand
AGAGGCCGTCGACGACTGGGTCGACGCCATCCGTGCCGAAGAGGCGCTGGCCACTCCCGACCACTCCATGGTCGCCATGGAACGTTGGGACGACGCCCACCTCGCCGAGCAAGACGCCCAAACGAAAGCCAACGAAGCGCGCGAAGCCTACAAAGACGCGTTGCGCACTGTAAACTACGGCATCTAACTCATACGCACTTCTCGTCGCTGCACCACACACTAAGTATTCCCAAGCCTCGCCGAGACGGTTTCCGCTACCCATGTACTCTCCTGTAAAATCAATGCGTCCATGCCCCATCGCAAAAACTTCCGTGTCTATTTTCTGTTCATCGTCCTCATCGTCTGCGCCGCCATCGTTCTCCTCCGCGAACATCGGCCCTCGTTTCTTCGCCCGGGGCTCCATCTGTACGCTTACGTTTCTACTTCTGACGGCAATATCACGGTCGTAGACCTGGTTTCTTTGCGTCCTATCCAGCGAATCTTCATAGGCCCGGGCATCGCCGATTTGCGCGAACACTCCTATCGCGATGAGATCTGGGGCGTCAATTCCACGTCTGGTTCCGTATTCGTTATCGACACGTATTCCAATCAAGTCGTCGCACGTATTCCCGTCGGCCCTTTCCCGTACGCGATGGATTTTTCCCCTGATGGACGGCGGGCCTATACTGCTTCGGCTGGCAGCGATCGAATCGTGGCTATAGATTGCGGCGCGCGTGCCATTGTCGCGAAGGAAAAAACAGATTCGGAGCCGGTTCAGGCCCGGGTCACGCCCGACGGTAAATTCGTGCTGGTTGTGAATCGCGGCTCATCAACTCTCGGCATCTACGACGCCAATTCCCTGCGCCATCTCAAGTCGATTCCAGTGATTTCCCGGCCCGACGAGGTTGTGGTGACTTCCGATAACACCACTGCGTTCGTGATGAGCCGGACGCAAAATCGCCTCTCGGTCGTCGATTTGAATCGCTCTATCCTCGTTGCCAACCTGGAGCTTGCAGGGAATCCTTCGACCATGCTTTTAAAACCGGACGGCGGAGAACTTTATGTCATTTCTCCGGAGGCCCACGGTCTTCAGGCCATCAACACATGGACACACGAAGTGGGCGATTCGATGCTGCTCGGCTCCGAACCCTCCAACGCCATCATCGATCCCAATGCAAACGATATGTACGTGGCGGACCGCTCCGCCAATCATGTAGTGCCGCTCGATTTCGTCAACCGGCGTCTGGGTCGCCCAATCAACGTCGGTGCACAGCCTGGCGCTATGCGCCTCGATCCCGTCCAGCCCGGTGCCGCCTCATCGATCCTTCTCGTCGCGAATGAAGCCTCTGGCGATCTCGCCGTGATTCGCGCCCGTACTTACAGCCTCCTCACAATGATTCCGGTAGGCCCTCATCCGCAGAGAGTGGCAGTGAAACTGTTCTGAGTGGCCCTCAATCGTCTTCGGCCATGCCCCATTTACAACTTCTGCGCTTTTCGCTAGCCTAACCTTCCGGCGTGCACCTTCCCCCGCCCAAGAGTCCTTCGGGCAGGCCGCCAAGGAGCCTTCGTGTCTACGCAACCCGCACGCAAGAAATCGCAAGCCACCTCTGGAACAAAAACAAAAGTGAAGCACCCGATTCGCATCGTTCCGTTACATCCCGCGCCCCGGGCTGCGGCGGCCGCGGCACCTCACCTCACGTATCGCAACGGGCCGCTGCTCACCAACGTGGAGGTGTTTACAGTTTTCTGGGGAGCAGCGTGGAATGAGGCTGCGAATGCTCCGCTTATCAAGCAGATGAATGACTTCTTCGATTTTCTATTGTCCAGCGCTTTGATCGATCAGCTTGCTGAATACAGTGTCCCCGGCAAAACGATTGGCCACGGAGTTCTCACGGGCACCATCACGCTAACGGATGCAGAGCCCGGCGCAACCGTAGACGACTCGGCCATCCAGTCCATGTTGCAAAGCGAAATCTCCAAAGGCACTCTCCCCGCTGCTGGGCCGAATACTCTCTACTTCCTGTATCTGCCACCCGGAACTCAGGTGACTTCGAGTGGTACTGCTTCCTGCAAGGATTTCTGCGGCTATCACGAGACGGTCTCCGCAGGCTCGATCTTCTATGCTGTCATGCCATACCCGGGTTGCGCCGGATGCCAAGGTGGCCTGGACACTTTGCAAGCGCTAACTTCCACTTCTTCGCATGAGCTGTGTGAGGCCATCACCGACCCGATCCCTGGGCAGGGTTGGTACGACGACGCGAATGGCGAGATCGGTGATATCTGCGCCTGGAAGACGAAAACGCTGGGCTCTTACACCGTACAGCTTGAATGGTCAAACTCCGAGGGCAGCTGCGTATGACTTTGGACGTCTCGCGGACACTCTGCGCAACGCCGGTCGGATAGTGATCGCGCGATCTTCGCGAAACTTTCCTTCACGCCAGAAACGCTGAAACCATCAAATCACTCTTCGCGTCTTACTTAACGAGAGCTTGACACGGCAAATGCGCGCAGCTCTTGAATTGTTGAACAGATGCCATTTTGCTTGAGTCATAGGAGCCTTCGGAGCTGTCTAACTTTTGTAAGGCAACGCCCGTGTTGGCGTTGTTGCGCAACATAAATTTACCAATCATCACTTGAACTTCACAACCTACTCACATCCACGCTTTATGCTTCTATCGGAAAATACAAATTTTACCCGAGTGATTCCATCCAATGTCCAATGCTAATTTCTCGTTACAGCGCACATCCAAAGTTACCGTCGCCCCCGGTTCTCGCATCAAACATTGGGTGCCTAGCCCTTCATTCGCACTGGGAGACCTAAATGGCATCGCCTGCCTTGGCAAGACCCTTCAAGCTTGACCCTATTACCGGTGAAGAAGATCTTCGCGATCTTACTCATCCCAGACACGCACTTTCTCAGTTTTACCGCGCCTTCAATACTCGTGACATCGCCATGATGCAGGACAACTGGAGTGAAGCTGACGACATCTCTATGGACAATCCGCTGGGCGGCATCACCCGTGGCTGGCCCGAAATTCGCCGTGCGTACGAATCCATTTTCTCCAGCAATTCGCGGCTAATCGTGGAGTTCCACAATTACTCGATCCATACTCTTGGCGACATGTTCTACGCAGTAGGACGCGAGCGCGGCCGCTACGAGAGTTCCAGCTTCGCCTTCGATCTTCACGCGCGGACTACCCGCATTTTCCGTTTCGAACGCGAGCACTGGCGCCAAGTCCATCATCATGGTTCCATCGACGACTCTTCCGTACTCCAGCGCTATCAGTCTGCAGTAAATCTCCAATTAGCAGAGAAAGCGCGCTCGCTTCGCCCGCTGCGCTTCACTTTCCCAGGCTGTAGTCTTAGCAAGACGAGCAGTCCTGCCCGTTGAAACGTGGCCTCAGAGTCTGCGCGGAGGTCTCGTGGAATCTACTTAATCCGTCGGTTAGGGGTTGAACCAGAACTTCACCGTCACCTTAACGTGCGACGCGACCGCTTTGCCACCTTCTGTGGCCGGCTGATATTGATATTGTTTTAGCGCCGCAGTTGCCGCTTCACGCAATGCCGCGGGGCCGGTCAGCACCTTCATCTCGCCGACTTGCCCATTAGCGTGCACGACCGCATCGATGATCACGTCGCCGGTGATGTAATTCAGCATGGCGTCCGGGGGATAGACCGCGTTCACTGATTTCAGCAGTCTTGCGGGAACGACGCTGCCGCCATTTATCGCCGACTCAGGCAATTCCGTTTCTGCGGACTCACCCGGATCATTCTGCGAGTGCTTCTTCCCCTTTGCGCCAGCCAGACTCGCGGTCACGTCGCCGCGTCGGACATCAGCGCCGGCCTCGCGCGGCTCATTGCTCATACTCGCGTCAGTTGTTTCGGCCGTTGCGGAATCGCCGCCACCGCCTGCAGGCGAGCTTGCAGTTTGCAACGGCGCGCCAGATTTGGAGTCAGCGCTGTTAGCCCCTTGTTCACTGGTTTTAGTGCCAGAGCTTGACGAGTTATTGCCACTTGGTTTTCCCGCGGTCTTTCCGTTTGTGCCGGGCAGCACATTCGCGGTCTTGGCGTCTTTCGTCCGGGGCAAAAACGGTAACAAGTTGTCGTACCAGGCAGCCGCACCTCCGACCGCTAACAGCGCAACCAAGGCCAGAATTCGAATAATCGGCCGGTTGGCAGGCTTCGCTCCTACATCCGCCGCGGCGGATTTGCTGTGCTTCTGCTTCGCTGCGTTTGAAGCCTTGGAGAAATCCAGTGCTGGCTGCGGCAGCGATTCTTCCGCCGCTTGACCTTCGATTTCGGCAATGGCCGCTTCTTCCTCCGCGAACGGAGCTGGGCGCTTTCGCACAGCGACTGGTTCAGGCGCCACCACCGCGGTCGTTGGCGAATCCGCCGGTAGGGGAGCCGGCTCGGTCGTGCTCATCACTTCCAGTTTCTGAGTTTCTTTAGCAGCTCCGCTCAACACCGCGTCCGTGACCGC
>DASXLU010000446.1:0-2576 GCA_036496065.1 Candidatus Acidiferrum sp. | reverse complement strand
AGCTCGAGCAATGGCCACCGCATGAGCCGCGCAAGCCGCGACGCCTTCGCGGGTCAGCATATCCGTCGAAGCAAATCCCCAGGCGCCGTTCACTACCACGCGAATGCCCAGGCCGATCGATTCACTCTGCCCGAGTGTTCCCACCAAACCGTTCTTCGTAGTCAGATCGCGCTGGCGATGATGCATCACCCGCACGTCCGCATACGTTGCGCCGCGCAACCGAGCCACGTCCAAAGAATGTCCGCAGTAATCCCACATAGTGTCTGCCACCAAAGAAAAGGGGCACGAAGCCATCGTGCCCCCGGGAAAAGATTATCGCATTGTTCGGCTCAATTCGCCGAGGCTTACGTGCCTTCTTGCCACGACGCGAGGTATTGCTCCTGCTCGGCGGTCAGCTTATCCAGGCGATGGCCCATGGATTCCAACTTGAGGCGCGCGATTTCACGGTCGATGTCCTCCGGCACCACGTACACCTGCGGCTTCAGGTTCTTGTAGTTCTTCGCCAGATATTCCGCAGACAAAGCCTGGTTGGCAAAGCTCATGTCCATAACCGAAGCGGGATGGCCTTCCGCAGTGGCTAGGTTCACCAAGCGGCCCTCGGCGATTAGATAAATCTTGCGGCCGTCTTTCATGGAGAACTCATCTACCAGCGGACGAACTTCCTTCTTGCCCGTCGACATTGCTTCGAGCGAAGGGATTTCGATTTCCACGTTGAAGTGGCCGGAGTTGCACACAATCGCGCCACCCTTCATCACCTCGAAGTGCTCGCGGCGGATAACGTTCTTGTTGCCGGTCACGGTGATAAATACGTCGCCTTCTTTGGCGGCATCGATCATTGGCATCACGCGGAAGCCGTCCATCACCGCTTCAATCCCCTTGACCGGATCGATTTCGGTAACGATTACATCGGCGCCCAAGCCCTTGGCGCGCATTGCCGCACCGCGGCCGCACCAACCGTAACCCGCGATAACAACCTTCAGGCCGGCAAGCAAAACGTTGGTGGCGCGAATAACGCCGTCCAGCGTGGACTGTCCCGTGCCATAGCGGTTATCGAAGAAATGCTTGGTCATCGCGTCGTTCACCGCGACGATCGGATACTTCAGCGTTCCATCTTTCGCCATGGCGCGCAGACGAATCACGCCGGTGGTGGTCTCTTCGGTTCCCGCAAGAACGCCCGGGACCAGTTCCTTGCGCTTGGTCAGCAGCATGGTCACCAGGTCGCAGCCATCATCCATGGTGAATTGCGGCTTGTGATCGAGCGCGGCGGTCAAATGCTGGTAATAGGTGTCGTTGTCCTCGCCCTTAATGGCGTAGGTGGGAATGTTGAAGTCGCGATTCAACGAAGCGGCTACTTCATCCTGCGTCGACAACGGGTTCGAAGCGCACAGAACGATATCTGCGCCGCCATCCCGCAAGGCAATCATCAGGTTCGCCGTTTCGCTGGTGACGTGCAGGCACGCCGATACGCGAATGCCCTTCAGGGGCTGTTCCTTGATAAAACGCTTGCGTATGTGCTGCAGAACCGGCATCTGCTGCTGCGCCCACTCGATCTTGCGCTTGCCGCCGTCAGCCAGCGCGATATCTTTTACATCACCCTTTTTCAGTTCAACTGTCGCCATTCGTATGCTCCTAAATAGAAAAGTTTTGTTTCGCGGCCGTCCTGATTTTTTAGAGACATCTCACCGTTCAGGAGGACTCGCCTGCGGTTGAGAGAAAGTATGAGTAAATGAAAAACGTGCTGCAGCTATTTAGCGATGGGCTACTACTTCAACTGGCGCGCCCAAGCCCGCAGCCTTGCGCAGTGCGTCCGCGCGATCGGTGCGTTCCCAAGTGAAGCCCGGTCCCTTGCGCCCGAAGTGGCCGAAAGCCGCAGTGGCTTTGTACACCGGCTTGCGCAAGTCGAGCGCTTCAATAATGCCCTTTGGCGTGAGCGCGAAATTCTCGCGCACGAGTTGTGTAATCTTTTCTTCCGGAATGGTGCCGGTGCCAAACGTATCGACCATCACCGATACCGGTTCGGCAACACCGATGGCGTAGGCCAACTGCACTTCCGCTCTGCTGGCCAATCCTGACGCCACTACGTTCTTGGCGATGTAGCGGGCCATGTAGCAGGCTGAGCGATCCACCTTCGACGGATCCTTGCCCGAAAATGCGCCGCCGCCATGCCGGCTGTAGCCGCCATAGGTATCCACAATAATTTTGCGTCCAGTCAGTCCCGCATCGCCCATCGGCCCGCCAATCACGAAGCGGCCCGTCGGATTGATGTGGTACTTGGTCCTGGAATCGAGCATGTGCGCCGGGATAATCGGCTTGATCACTTGCTCCATAACGCCATTGCGAATCTCGTCGTTGGTAGCTTTTTCGCTGTGCTGCGTCGAAACCACCACCGTGTCAACACGAACGGGCTTGCCGTCGCGGTATTCCACGGTGACTTGGGATTTTCCATCAGGACGGAGGAATTCGGCTTGCTTGCTCTTGCGTGCTTCGGAGAGGCGCTGCGTCAGGCGGTGGGCCAACTGGATAGGCATCGGCATCAATTCTTCGGTTTCGTCGCAGGCAAAGCCGAACATCAAGCC
>DASXLU010000445.1:0-2917 GCA_036496065.1 Candidatus Acidiferrum sp. | reverse complement strand
GGTTGTGCGCTCTTGGCGTCCGCTCCGCGTCACACGCTTTTGAAAGCAGCGGTATCAGTATCCCCGCTGAACGTGAGGAAGTCTGCGGCGATGCGTGGGAAATCGTCGAGACGCCGGGAGCTGTGCGCGTGATGGTTGTCGATGGTCTGGGACACGGCCCGTTCGCCGGACAGGCTGCTCGTGAAGCTGTCGCCGTGTTTCGCTCCGAGGCAGCTACAGGAGTGGCATCTACGCTTAGGCTGGTTGATCAGGCTCTTACCAAGACGCGCGGCGCTGCGGGAGCCATTGTGGAGCTTTGTCCAGCGAAAGGGCAAGTTACAGCAGCCGGAGTTGGCAATATTTCGATGCGCCTCCTGAAGGATGGCGAGTCAAGAAGCTTCGGCTGCGATAATGGCACACTTGGAGCCGGTGTGCCAAGGATTCACGAATTTATGCACCCATGGATGCATGGAAGCCTCCTGGTGATGCATTCCGACGGTGTAAAGACTCACTGGACTCTCGACGATTATCCCGGTCTCGCTCGGCGACATCCCGGTCTCGTCGCCGGCTTGCTCTACCGCGACTTTCGAAGAGAACGTGACGATGTTACCGTGATTGTCGCCCGTCACGAGCTATGAATTCTGAGGCACCCGAGAGAAGCACGCGACTGCTGTTAATGGCCCTTCGGCAAGAGCAGGATGTTGTGCTCTGCCGGAACCGGGCGCGCACCATTGCCGCCGCCTTGCGCTTTGATCGACAGCAGCAGGTTCGGATTGCGACAGCCGTCTCCGAAATTGCCCGCAACGCTTTTCGTTATGCGAGCGAAGCCACGGCTGAATTTTCCCTTACCCGGAGTCGAACCGGAACCAGCCGGCGCATCACCCAGAGCTTCGTCACCATCGTGCGTGACCGAGGTCCTGGGATTGGCGATCTACGGTCCATTCTCAATGGGACCTATCAAACCAAGAGCGGTAGGGCCACGGGCATTCTTGCTGCCAAGCGTTTGATGGGCAGTGTGCAGATCGACACCGAAGCGAGTGGCACAACTGTGCGATTGGTGCAGGAATTGCCGAAGGGAGTCGATCTCAACCCGCTCGATTTGCAAAGGATCGCGAGTGAGATAAACCGCTCATCCCAAGCCGAGCTGCTCGATGAGCTTGCAGCGCAAAATGAAGAACTCATAACCACGTTCGACCAGCTGAACACCCAACGTGTCGAACTGGAAAAGATCAACGAGGAACTTAGTGAAACAAACCGCGGTGTCGTCGCGCTCTACGATGAACTCGATACAGTTCAACGGGTCGGCCGTGTCGTTGCCAGCAAGCTCGATCTTGGAGCGCTGCTCCAAGCGATTACTGATGGCACAGTTGACGTGACTGGTGCGGAATGCGGCGCGTTCTTTCGAAGGGAACCGGGGAGCGCGAATTTTACCTGTCAAACCGTCGCCGGCCCTCTTGGCATCGCGTTGCAAGGGTGCTCCCTTTTCAATTTGGAGGAACTAATTGCTTCGGGGACAGAACATGAGATTTTTCATGTCAACGATCTGTCCACGGACAAACATCCTTCCCCTCTCAGTCCGCCCTTGCCCATTCGCAGCTTTCTTGCCCTCAGCGTTCGCGATTCCAAAGGTGAAATCGTTGGTGCGCTCGCCTTTGCCCATCGCTCGCGGGCTTTTTTCACCGAGCGCACCGAAAGGATTTTGGCCGTTGTAGCAGTGCAGGTTTCAATTGGACTTGAAAACGCACAACTTTACCGCAGCGCACAGGTGGCAAGCGCGGCCAAAGATCAATTTGTTGCGATTTTAAGCCATGAGTTGCGCACTCCACTCACGCCGATCTTTGCGATTCTTTCTGCCATTGAGCAGTATCCTGATCTTCCGGAAGCAATCAGATCGGACTTGCTTGCCATAACCCGTAATTTGCAGCTTGAAACACGATTGATTGATGATCTCCTTGACCTCACACGGATAAATCAAGGCAAACTTTCGCTACAGCGCGAAATTATCGATCTCCACAGTCTTATCCGATCTGTTTGTAACCTCTGTGAGAATGCAATTGCCAAGCAGCAGGTTCGGGTCGCGATGCAGCTTGAAGCTCCCCGATATCACGTGCTTGGGGACGCTGGCCGGCTTCAACAAGTGTTTTGGAATCTTTTGAGTAACGCGATCAAGTTCACCCCTGCTGGCGGAACGATCGAATTGCGGACTTCTGTAGTTGCCGGCGCCGAATTGCGCATTCAACTAACGGACAGCGGCCGCGGCATCGGCTCGGGCTCCCTTGAAAGAATTTTTCAGCCTTTTGATCAAGGCGACCTTTCGGTAGCGTCTCGGTTCGGCGGCCTCGGCCTCGGATTGGCAATTTCCAGAGGCATTGTCGATGCTCACGAAGGGAAAATTCGGGCGGACAGCCCCGGTCTCGGCCGGGGCGCGACCCTCACGGTGACCCTGCCATTGGCTGAAACTAAGGAGCCGCCGAACGTATCGGCCCCAACGCCAAAGCCGCCGAACGCTAATAGGGCCGTTCGCATACTGCTCGTAGAAGATCATGAGGACACTTTGGAGTTCATGAGTCGTCTCCTCAGGCTGTGGGGCCACGAAGTCGTCACCGCCTCCACTTACGGGGAAGCACTAGGCATTGGACGGCGGCAGGAATTTGACGTTCTGATCAGCGACATTGGCCTGTCTGGTGGTAGCGGATATGACCTATTGCCGGCGCTGCAAGCCTTGTCACCGCTCAAGGGGATCGCACTCAGCGGTTATGGAATGAAAGAAGACGTTGACCGGAGCATGGCTGCAGGATTCTCGGCGCACTTGACCAAACCATGCGACGTATCAGTATTGAATGCCACTATCGAAAAGGTTCTATCATAGTTTGCGAGTGCGGCGATCCACACTGGCTATCTGGATGACGCCCTCTCACCATTGCCCGATCGGGAAAGC
>DASXLU010000444.1:0-5045 GCA_036496065.1 Candidatus Acidiferrum sp. | reverse complement strand
CATTGCGGCATCGGGATCTAAAGCTCAGTTGGGCCAACGGAAACCTCACCAGCGGTGAGGTGATCGTGCCGAAGAGCAAGACGGCGGCAGGGACAGGCCGATTGATTCCCTTTACGCGCCGTGTATGCGCATGTCTTAGCGTGTGGCTCTTCCGATTCCCCGACGCCGGGCCCGAGAGTTTTGTCTTTCCATTCCACCAAGTCGGGATAGGAGGCAATTCTCGCATGGTAGAAGTCTATGACGTGGACCTCTCACGTCAGATGGGCTCTTGGCGCAAGGCGTGGTTAGGAGCCTGCAAGCATGCATGTGTGCGGTATCGCTGGCATGATCTGCGGCACACATTTGTCTCGCGGCTGGCCGAGAATGCGAATGTCAGTGAACAAACCATCCGTTCTCTTGCGGGACACGTCAGCCGTCAAATGCTCGAACACTACAGCCATATTCGCTCTTTTGCGAAGCAAGCCGCGATTCGATGCTTAGAAGAGCAGGCTAGCTTGCCGGTTTTGGAAGAGACAGGGCACAATATCGGGCACAGCCAAGAGGCTGTGACCGCGCAAAATGCCGACAACTTATTGAAAAGAAATGGTGGGCCCGCCAGGATTTGAACCTGGGACCAACGGATTATGAGTCCGCTGCTCTAACCGCTGAGCTACGAGCCCGCTTGGTCTTTCATCTTATAGGACTTCGCTCTCGCCGCAAAGATAGCGTATGAGCCGACGGCAGAATCTATCGAACCGAAAAACGATAGACGGTGACCGAGTGAAATTCGCCACCTGGCCGGAGAAGCGTGCTCGGAAAATCCGAATGATTCGGCGAATCCGGAAAATGCTGCGTCTCCAAACACAGCGCGCCATTCTTCTGATACGCCGCTCCCTGCTTCCCGTGAATCGACCCGTCCAGATGATTTGCCGTATACATTTGTACTCCCGGCTCAGTCGTCAGGACGGTGAGCATTCGACCTGTTTCCGGGTCGTACGCTTCCGCCGCCAGCGTTAACTCTTTTCCGCCGCCATCAATCACGAAATTGTGATCGTAGCCTTTGCCACGGCGAATTTGCTCGTCGTCCGCATCGATATGATCGCCGATGGCATGCGCCTTCAGAAAATCAAACGGCGTGCCCACTACCGATTTCAATTCGCCTGTTGGTATCAGGTGCTCATCTACCGGCGTAAACCGCGAGGCGTTCAGCTTCAGTTGATCGTGCAGAACGTTACCGTGGCCCTGTCCCGAAAGATTGAAGTAAGAGTGATTCGTCAAATTCAGCACCGTCGGCCTATCCGTTGTCGCCCGATATTCTATTTTCAGATCGCCGCCCTCGAGCGTGTAACGGACCGTCACCGACAGATTGCCGGGATAGCCTTCCTCTCCATCCTTACTGAGATAATGCAGTTCGACGCCATCCTTGATCTCTTTTGCCTCCCACATCTGGTTGCTGAATCCGTTGGGGCCTCCGTGAATCGTATTGTCGCCATCATTCTTGGTGAGGGTGTATGTCTTCCCATCCAATGTGAACGCGGCGTGCGCAATCCGATTCGCATAGCGGCCGATAATTGGACCGAATGATGAAGCCTTGGTCGAATGATTGTTTTCGTAATATCCGGCTGCGTCGTCGAATCCAAGCACTATATCGTCCACTTTTCCTGCGCGATCTGGCACCTTAATCGCCGCTACAAAACCTCCGTACGTGATTACCTGAACCTCAAGTTTATCGTCCTTCAATGTATAGAGATCGACCGAAGCTCCGTTGGGCAGCTTTCCGCCGCTTTTCTTCGTCACAGCGGTCTTGGCACCGCTCGAAATTGCGAACGTCATGAGTGCTATTGCCAACACAAGAAGACGCTTCGTTTTTGTCATGACGTTTCTCCGAACCAGTTCGATAACCCTGGAATATTCCTATAGCTTAAACGCAAATTCACATAGTTCCGTTTTCGACGCGTCGGCGCTGCTCCTACTTCTGCAGAGCCGAAGATTTTGGCCTGATCTTTTCCGATGGAACAATGCCTTCACCCTCGAGGACGCTGTAAAACTTGTCCGCCTCCAAATCTTTCAATGTTTCTACTTTCCCCGAAGGCCAGGTAATTTCAAGACTATCGATTTTTGTGGCTTTGCCAACTCCGAAATGCACCCGCATGTCATGCTGCGATAAGTAGCTAGCGCCACTATGAATCTGCTCGGTCTGAGTCATTCCGCCAGCCACGAGCTTGAGCCGCGCTCCAATCGCCAGGCGATTGCTCTTTGTTCCCGCGAGTTCAAAACTTACCCAATGGTTTCCCGGAATCCCATGGTTTCGCAGAAGCATCGGAGCACCATCGATATCGTTGATCACCACGTCGATATTCCCGTCGTTAAACAAATCACCGATGACCAATCCTCGCGAAGCGCGCGGCTCCAGGAGTGCCGGACCAGCTTGTTTGCTGGCATCGCAAAAGGTGCCGTCTTTCTGGTTCATTTGCAAAAGCTTAGGCTCTCGGTAGCGTGCACCTGAAGGCAGCGCATCCACTTGGGGATATACATGGCCCGTCGCCGCAATCACGTCCAACCAACCATCGTTGTCGAGATCGGCGAACGCCGTACCCCACTTTACGTAGGGCAGCGAGGGCACAGCGACTCCCGCTTTGTACGAAACATCTGTAAAATTCCAATTCCCATCATTGCGAAACAGCAAATCGTATTCGTCAGAGAAATTTGTAATGAAGAGCGACGGTCTTCCATTATGAAGATAATCGCCGATCGCAATCCCCATCGACGCCTGCTCGGATCCATCCTCGTCGACCGCCGTGCCGGATTCCAACCCGACTTCTGAAAACTTGCCATTCCCTTCATTTTTGTACAAAAACTTTGGCGTCGAATCGTTCGTTACGTACGCGTCTGGCCGTCCCACATTATTGAAATCGGCCCAGACCACTTGCATCCCGTAATATCCATTGGGATCGCTCACTCCCGCACTTTTAGAAACATCGGTAAACGTGCCGTTCCCATTGTTGTGAAAAAGAACGTCTCCGGCGCCCTTCAATCCGCGAGGGCCGCATTGCACATCAATTCCGCGGTATTTGCAATTGGGCGACTTGCCGAAACCGGGAAGATCGTTCAAGTGGAAGTCCACGTAATTCACGACCATCAGGTCCACAAAACCGTCTCCATCATAGTCGCCGAACGCCGCGCCAGTGGACCACCGTCCGTCTCCCACTCCCGCCTTTGCCGTGACATCCGTGAACGTGCCGTCGCCATTGTTGTGGTAAAGAACATTTCCACCGAAGCAAGTCACCAGCAGGTCGGGCCAGCCGTCATTGTCGTAATCTCCCACCGCGCCGCCCATCGCGAAACATGGCGTGCCAATACCCGCCTTGCTGGTCACGTCAGTGAAAGTGCCATCGTGATTATTGTGATAGAGCGCGCCCGGACTTTTCTGTCCCTTCAGCGCCATTTCAACGCTGGGTGCGTTGGTGAAGTAAATGTCGAGCCAGCCATCTCGATCGTAATCAAACAGGATCAGCCCACCGCTCATGGATTCAACAATATATTTCTTCGAAGGATCGGAAACGTGCTGGAACGTGATGCCCGCTTTGGCCGTGATGTCTTCAAGTTGCGGAATCGGCCGTCCCGCGCATTCTGTGGCTTTGGCGCCCGGCGGAGGTGGAGGCGGCGTAGGATGTCCGCCCTGAGCCAAAACCAGCGGAACCATCATCAAGGTTTCCGCGGCCAAGGCTCCCAAAGTGCGCACGAAAGCGAACTTCCTCAAAGCTCATTCCTCAAGCAATTCCTCACGGATTCTGCGGCGGAATCGCCGCGCTGGCTCGACTACGTTGCTTCGTCTTCAGGTCCTTGTAGATTTCCAGTTCGTGGTCCGCGTCGGCGAGTCGCCCGTCTTTTCGGTACGCCGCCTGAAGCTGATAATGTATATAATCCGCGCCTGGATTCAGCCGCACCGCCGCCTCCAGATGACGGATAGCTTCTTTGAGTTCTCCCTGATCCAAAAGCAGTTTTCCCATTTCGTAATGCGCGTTGGCATGTTCAGGATGCGCGGCTATCACCTCTTGAAACAGGCGCTGCGCTTCAGCGCGCTTCGACTGCTGCAGATAGACGAACGCCAAATTATATTTGGCTTCCCCGTCGTCGGGATTCAGCGCCAACTCCGCTTGGAATTCCTGTGCGGCTTCGTTCCAATGCTCCCAGCGGAGGTACGCCTGACCGGCAAAATAGTGCGCCCTGGCAAGTGACGGCGAGAGTTGCAGCGCGTGATGCAAACTTGCCACAGCACGTTCGTAATCGCCGATTTCAATCCAAAGTTGACCGACCAATAATAACGTATCGCCGGTGCGATCTCCTTTTTCGAATTCCGCAAGCACCGTGCTCGCCGGCTTCGTTTCACCCTGCCGCGTCAGGGAACTAGCCCACGCATAGCCCACAGCTCCATCCTGCATTCCCCGCTGACCCAATGGCTCAAACGTTCTCGCCGCGTCCGAAAATTTTTCTTCACCGAAGTAGGCCATTCCCAACATGGCGCGAACGCCGCCATCGTTCGGGTTCAAAGCAATCGCTGCGGATAAGGCACGAACTGCCTCCTTGTAATTCTGCGCGCGGAAAGCCGCTGTACCCAGGCTGCGCATCAATCCCGGCAGAGTTAAGTCCCAGTGCTCAGCTTCCTGGTAATGTCCTAACGCTGCGTTGTAGTTCTGCCGTATCGCCTCGGACGTAGCTAAATCGCTGAAGCTCTGTGCGAGTACCGCGCGCAATTGCTTTTCTTGTGCCTCCGCCTGTTCCTTCTGTCTTTCCGTAAGATTTGCCCGTGCCAATACTCCCGGATCAACCTGCGCAAACGGATCTGCCTTCGTGCTTTGTCCAACATCAAGCTGACTGTTATCTTCGGTCGAGGGCGGCATGATAACGGCTGCCGAAGTTGAGGAGTCCGCTCCTTCTTCCGCATAATGCGACGCCATCCCTTGTTGGCTGGTTTGCAAAACCTTGTTCTGCAGTTCACGCGCTTTTTCGAGAAAACTCTCTCCCTGATCCTTTCGCCCCGAAGCCGTCAAGATACGGCCTAGATC
>DASXLU010000443.1:0-5565 GCA_036496065.1 Candidatus Acidiferrum sp. | reverse complement strand
CGCCGCTGCCGACACGAATAGCTGCTCCACTTGTCCATCGCGAATTCTGCATATTCTTTCCTAAGAGTTGGATTACCGCTGCAGCCGAATGGTCCGATAAAAAGTTCAAAGCCGAAAGTTTAAGTGGCGTTTCAGAATTACGAGTCACCAGTCACGCTCTCGTACCCTGAATTTCCACCCGTCTTCCCCCGCCAGCGTCGACACCTATTGGAAGGCGCAAAGGCCTCCCGAGTTGTAAGGGTGCTCCCATCTTACATTTCTTCCTGACTCCATAAAGAGTTCCCGGCAGGAAAAACCGCTGGTCCCCCGCGACTCCTTAGTACTGGCCCGCAAAATCGCTTCCGTTGGCGATCTTCGCAGTAGTGGCCCCTGCCAGCGACGCTGCTGCTCCACGCACCGGATGAGGTAGACTGTGCCGCCACCGCTATTCCGGTTGCTGGCGCGACTTTCCGGGAGCCGCCTCATCGTGCACGCCGATCTCAACCTTGAACCCACCGCCTATCGCAAGGTGGACCTGCGCCTGCTCCCATTTCTTTTTCTCTGCTACATCCTGGCGTATCTCGATCGCGTCAACGTCGGTTTCGCCAAGCTGGCCATGCTGAAAGATCTGTCGATGAGCGACGCCGCCTTTGCCACCGGCGCGGGCATTTTCTTTGTCGGCTATTTTTTCTTTGAAGTGCCCAGCAACGTGCTCTTGAAAAAGTTTGGCGCGCGCATGTGGATCGCTCGCATCATGATTTCCTGGGGCATCATTTCCGCGTGCATGGTTTTTGTCCGCGGCGAATGGTCCTTTTATGCCATGCGTTTTCTGTTGGGACTCGCCGAAGCCGGATTTTTCCCCGGCGTGATTTTCTATCTCACGCTGTGGTATCCCTCGAAGCTCCGCTCCACGCGCACGGCCTGGTTCGTGGCGGCGGTGGCCGTCTCTGGCGTAATCGGCAATCCGCTTTCCGGCTGGATCATGGACACATTTTCCGGCGCAATGCATCTCGCGGGCTGGCAATGGCTGTTTCTCTCCGAAGGTTTGCCGTCGATTCTGGTGGGCTTCTGGGTGATGCGCTATCTTGATAGCAGCATCGAGGAAGCGCACTGGCTCACGCCCGAAGAAAAAACGTTTCTCGCACAAAATTTGCTGGCCGAAGATCAGCACAAAACCGAGCATCGACTGGTCGACGCATTCACCAGCGCAAAAGTGTGGGTACTTTGCGCGATCTATTTCACGCTGATGATCGGTTTGTATGGCATTGCGTTCTGGCTGCCCACCATCGTGAAATCCTTCGGCATCCAGGGCTATCTCGGCGTCGGCCTGATCAGCGCGATTCCGTATGGAGTCGCCGTGGTCGGCATGATTCTGCTGAGCCGCCACTCCGATAAAACCGGCGAACGGCGTTTGCATTACGTGGCCAACGTGTGCGCGGGAGCCGCAGGCCTGGTGCTCAGCGGCGTGTTCGCGCAACAACCTGTGCTCGCGATAATTTTTCTGTCCATCGGCACGCTCGGCGTGATTGGTTCCATGCCACTGTTCTGGCCGCTGCCCTCTGCGTTTCTTGCGGGCACCGCGGCTGCCGCGGGAATCGGCATCGTCAACTCCGTCGGCAATCTCGGCGGATACTTCGGCCCCAACATTCCCATCTGGGCGCGCCGCTTTTCTTCCGACCCTTCCGCCGCGCTGTACATTTTCGCCGCAATCCTGGCCGCTGGTGCGCTCTTAGCCTTCCTCTTCATCCCTAAGACGCTTCGGGTCCATGTCGGCTCGTAGTAGCGAGCTGTCGCTGTTAGCTGTCAGCCGACAGCCCACAGTTAAGAGTCGAAACTTGGACGTTAGATGCTCGGCTTTTCGACTCACGACTCACGAGTCACTCGTCACGAGTCACGAATCACACATTCATCTCCCCATTAATAATCAGCAATTATCGTACTTGGCTATTGACGGCTCTCCAGCGCGAGTGTACTGTCTCGCTCGTTCCGCAGTACGCAGACAGGCCCCAACCTCCACAACCTGACCGAAGCGCAGAACTTCTGTTGCCTGCTGCACCGCCGCGCGTTGACGGACGCCGGAGCTTTTCGCAAATCGAAGGAGAATCGCGAATGAAATTCACTCGCCTGCTATTTCTTTTCGTGTGTGCCGCTTCATCAGCAATGTATGCGCAGACGCCCACGCGCCTCAGCAAGGAAGTACCCAAGCCGTTGCAGAAAGTTCTCTCGCCGAAAACAGGGCAAGCGCATCCACTGCTTCTCCAGGTGCCGCGATTGCTGGCCGCGCCCGCGGTAACCAGTTTGGCCGGCATCACTTCAGTGGTCTGCCCTGAACTCGCCGCCAGCCTGTGCGGCTACGTGCCGGTGCCGCTCGATCGCAATCATCCCAAGGGCACGCAGTTGCAGATTTATTTCGAGGTGTATCCGCACACCAATCCGGGCCCGGCAGTCAGCGCCATTCTTGTGAATTTGGGCGGACCCGGCATCTCCACCACTCCTGGCCGCGACTATTTCCAATTTTTGTTCGCGCCCAATCTAGATGTGCACGACCTGGTGCTGGTTGACGACCGCGGCACCGGCCAGTCTGGCGCGTTGGATTGCGAGCCGTTTCAGCACGACACGGGAACATCGTTCATGCAGGAAGAGGCCGCTTGCGCCGCACAACTCGGGGTCGCCGCCAGCCGTTACGCCAATGGAGACATCGCGCAAGATATGGAGGCGGTGCGCCAGGCGCTCGGCTACAACTTGATCGATTATCTGGGCGCGTCGTTCGGTGGCGCCGATGCCACGGCTTATGCAGTGCGCTATCCGCAACACACCCGCTCGCTAGTGCTCGATGCGCCGCTCAGCACGCCGGGACTTCCCGCATTGGCGCGCATCCACCAACGCGTTAATTCCGATCCGCGCATGGTCCGCCTGGTGTGCCAGCGCTCGGTGCTCTGCTCGCAGGATCATCCCGAACCGGATGAAACTTTTCTGGAGTTGATCGAGCGCATTCGCGAGCATCCCATCGCGGGTGATTCCTTCGATGTGAACGGCAATCCTCTGCACGTCAAGATCGATGAAGATGCGCTGCTGAATTTCGTGGTGACCTATCCCGCGGGCGAGTTCGTCAATACCGGCGAAATTTTGGCCGCTGCCGATTCCCTGGAAGATGGCGACAAGGTTCCTTTGCTGCGCCTGGGTGCCGAAGGCTTTTTCACGCTGACCGGAGATTCCGGGGATCCCACCGGCCTGTCTGCGGCCGCGTATACGGCCACGAATTGCGGCGCCACCATCGAACCCTTCAGTTGGTCCGTGCCGCCCTTTGCGCGCATCGACCAGTACAATGACGCAGTCGCCGCACAGCCGCCATTCTACGACTTCCCATTTTCGCCATTCGTCGCCAACGACATACTTTTCTCGACGGCCGGACGGCAATGTTTCTGGTGGCAACTGCCAACACCGCCGTCGCCGGTAGTGCCGGCGCACACGAAATATCCCAACACGCCGACGCTGGTGCTCGATGGCGACATCGACAATCGCGTTCCACTGGAAGAAACCAATCAGGTGGCCGCGCTCTTTCCCAACAGCACCAAGGTGACGATTCCCGAGGCGGGGCATGAAACCACCGGTTGGTCCGCTTGCGCCGACGCGATCGCCAACAACTTCATCGAAACACTTTCTGCAGGCGATACCAGTTGCGCCGCCACGCCGGGAGCCCTTTTCGCTGCGGTGGGGCGCTTCCCGCTGTTCGCGGAAGATGCTCGTCCGGCGAAAATCGATCCGAGCGGCAACAACCAGATCGATCTGGCCGAGCGCAAAGTTGTTAGCGTCGCGGTGGCCACCACCGTCGATGCGCAGCAGCGGAGCTGGGTCGGCAGCGGCACGGGTGTTGGGCTGCGCGGCGGCACCTTTACGTCGACCTTCTTCACTGCGACCTATTTGAACCAGGTCACGCTGATCAATTGCATGTTCTCAAAAGATATCGTGGTGAATGGCGTGTTCACCTGGGGATACGACTCTTCCGTTGTCGCCGATATCACCGTGAGCGGCCCAGGCACTGCCGGCGGCTCGCTGCATTTCACCGGCTTCCACGATGGTCCCGGGCCGGTAGGCAACTACAGCGTTACCGGCACACTCGGCGGCAAGCAAGTCGCCGCGCTGGTGCCCGAAGGGTAGCAGCAGACAGCCGACAGTCAACAGCCGACAGGCGTGATTCGTGACTGGTGAGTCGTAACTCGTGATTCGTGAATCGGCAGATATAAGTGTGGGTTGAACGCTGAAACTTGAACGTTCAACCTTTGGCATCTTCGTCTTCCTGCCGATTTGACGACCGCGATCCGAAAGCTGCCTGTAGGGGCCGCCTTCCGCTTGCCCTGAAGGAGGGAAGGGAGGCCGGCCGCTGGCACAACCCGACTTGCCACCTTGCGTCTAATACTGAACTCGATTTCCATTTCTCCATTTGCGTTTTTCGACTTCCGCTTCAAGCTTCAACTTTAGACTTGCTCGCCCTCCAAGTTTCGTTGGACACCTGTACACGATTCACGATTCACAAGTCACTAGTCACGAATCACCACTCACGAATCACGCATTCTCCCCTTCATCCGGAAAGCCCAGATCCGTCGGCATACTCGTTTCCCACGCATCGCAATCGAAGCACACGCCGCGAAATCCATCGGGATGGACGCGTAGCCCAGTGCCGTGGCACGTAGGGCAGTCGCGCTTCGGAGTATCCATTGCGCCAGTCCATAGCGGCAATGCGGGCGCGGCGCTCGCTTCGCTTGCGGACTTCTCGCTCGAGGCTTCCGCAACTGCCGCAGGCGCGAGAAATTTGGCGAATGTGGAAGAGTCAGGAGTGCCGCTGCGCAAATGAAATTTCGTGCCAGTCTTCGGCGCGAGTTCTTGCGCCGGCACGCTGCTTTGCGCGTCTGCGCTCGCGAGGCCAGTTTGCGGCGGCGCAAACGTTATCGGTCGCATATGCGTCACGATGGGCGCGGGACCGCTTCTCGTTTTTGGGCGCCAGCTATCACGCTCGATCGCTTTTTTGCGTTGCAGCAGAATGGGTGCGTACCAGATGTGCGAGGCCACGCAACGCAGCAGAATTTCTTCCAGCACGCGCACCAGTTCCCAGCGTTCACGCGGTTGTCCCGCTTCATACCACACTTTTTCTGCCAGCAGCAGCGAGCGCTGCTGCTCGCGCACAATTTTCGATTCATCGATCTCCAACAACTTCGTCAGCGTCATACGTATTTCTTCCCTTTCTCTACAGGGCTTTTCGCCCTGAATTGTTTTTGGTTTGTCCTGGAATTTGGATTTGCTCCGGCCGTCAGGTCGGTCTGTCTAAAAACGAAAACGCGCGCGCGACTTCTTAGTCAGTCAGAGCTTGTGGGAACTGACCTGACTTACCCAGACTGTGGGAAATGAATAATTGGTCCTTTTCACCACTGTGCTGAAAAGGACCAATGGTCGGCTGGCGACAAAAAAATAAAACGAACACACGCGCACCCCATTTTCCGCTTCCACAGACTTTTCGTTCCAGCCTCAGCCAATTCAGCTCCACCAACTCCCGTTGAGCCCTTTCGCGTGCGCGTCGTCCGCACCCGAGCA
>DASXLU010000442.1:0-5665 GCA_036496065.1 Candidatus Acidiferrum sp. | reverse complement strand
GAGGCGTCTACTTCGGTGGGTAGGAGCGAGACGTGAAGGAATGCGAGGCCGAAGGCGAAGACGACCTGATCGGGTGGCGTGCCCTGAAGAAAATCGTGAGACAAAACGTCCAGGGCCTGGTCCGATTGGCCGGAGCGGTTCATAAGTAAAGCGAGATGGTACGAGGCTACGCGGGCGAGTTGTTCATCTTCTTTTGTGCCTCGGCCTTGTTGTAGATGCTGCAGAGCGGAATCGTATTCCCCCACTTCGAATTCACAAAGACCCAGGAAATTGAAGACATCGGGAACCTGTGGGGCGAGTTCGGAAACTCTCTGAAACGCGGGGATGGCCTCGCGGAAGTGATCAGCGTCGTAGAGCAGCGTGCCGAGATACCACCAGCCTTCGGCCCAGTCAGGCCGCAGAGTCACGGCACGTTGATAGAGCGGGATGGCGTCGCCAGGGTGACCTGCTTCGCGAGCGGCCGCAGCGGAATGGGCTAGGGAATCGAAGTTCTCGGCGGATTGTTCCAGAATTTGTGCGCCAAGCACACTGACTGGCGATATGCAGAACATAAGAAGGATTGCCAGCAGGGCTAGAGAGAGGGTTTTGGAGCGGGGCATGGATTGGTGAATCAGCATGTTCTTGCTCAGAAATCGAAGATTACAGAAATCGTAACACACGGTCGTTGATGATTCAGAAGATGCCTTTCGGCTGCGGAATTCCACGAAGGAAAGTCGCCGTGATATCGTGAAACCCATGGCACGAAACGGAAACCGAGAGGCTTTGCGGCGCTGGATGAAGAAGCTGTCGAGGAGAAACTTCCTTCAGACGATGCCAGCGCTTGCAGGTGGCTTGGCGCGAATTGCCCGGCCAGGATTGTTCGCGGGACTCGCGCCGTCGTCTCAGCCCGTATTCGAAGAAATTACGGCGGCGCAGAGCGGAATTAACTGGAAGCACGTCGCGGGCATGTCGCCAGAGAAGCATTTGCCGGAAACGAGCGGAGCGGGATGCGCGTTTCTGGATTACGACAACGATGGCTGGATGGACATTTACCTGGTAAATAGCGGGAAGTGCGACTTCTACGACCCGAAACCTCCACTACGCAATGCGTTGTATCGAAACAATCGTGATGGCACGTTCACTGACGTCACCGAAAAGGCCGGGGCAATTGGCGGCGGCTACGGAATGGGTGTGGCCATTGGAGATTACGATGGCGACGGATTTCCGGACATTTACGTGACGCAATATGGGCGAAGCATTCTCTATCACAACAACGGCAATGGGACGTTCACGGACGTAACGGAAAAAGCGGGCGTAGCGGCAGCGGGATGGAATTCGAGCGCAGTCTGGTTTGATTACGACAACGACGGAAGGCTGGACCTGTTCGTTTGCGGGTTCGTGGAATTCGACAAGACCATGAGCTGCGGGATTGAGACGAATGGGGTACAGCACTACTGCATTCCGCGCATTTTCAAGGCGCGGCCGAGCCACTTGTTTCACAACAACGGCGACGGTACCTTTCGCGACGTGAGCGAGGAGACGGGCATAGCGGCACACGCGGGCAAAGCGTGGGGCGTGGTGGCTACAGACATAAATAATGATGGCTGGATGGACTTATTTGTGTCGAACGATACGGTAGGAAATTTCCTGTGGCAGAACCGCGGGGGAAAATTCGAAGAAATCGGATTGCCGGCGGACGTGGCGTACAGTGCGGATGGACGGGCGCGGTCAGGGATGGGCGTGGATTCTGCGGACTTTGATCAAGACGGCTGGATGGACATCTTTGTGGCGAACATCGATCAAGAGATTTTCTCGCTCTACAAAAACAATCGCGATGGCACATTTGATGATGTGGCCATGAATGTGGGAATTGGCATGGCTACGCGCTGGATGAGCGGATGGGGACTGAAATTTCTGGATTACGACAATGATGGGAACCTGGATTTGTTCCTGTCGAACGGATTTCCCGACGACCTGGTAAGCGAATTTTCGCAGCAAGTGACATTTCAGGAGCCGGTGTTGCTTTTCCATAACGAAGGAAATTCGTTCAAGAACGTCAGTGGGCAGAGCGGTCCTGTTTTCAGCAAGAATTTCTCGTCTCGCGGCTTAGCCGTTGGAGATTTCAATAATAATGGGGCGAGCGACTTGCTGATTTCGGTGAACGATGCCGCGCCGGTGCTGCTACGCAACAATGTGGGGTCGCGGAATCACTGGCTGGGCGTGCAACTTGTGGGCAAGAAGGCGAACCGCGACGCCGTCGGGGCGCGCGTGACCTATAAAGCCGGTGAGTTGCAGCGCAACAGGATGAAGGTGGGCGGCGGAAGCTTTCTGTCGTCGCACGATCCGCGATTGATACTGGGGATTGGCAGCGAAACGAAGATGGATTGGGTAGAAGTGAAATGGCCAGGCCCGAGCAATTTGGTGGAGCGCTTTGCGGAGTTGCCCATCGATCGCTACGTGACGCTGACGGAAGGTAGCGGGCTGCGGCAAAACAGCAGGCCGGGCTGAGAATAGTTCGCGGAATTATTCCGTGTACGGATCACCTGGCCGATTAATTTGAATCTTGTGGTCGGTGAAGCGGTACTGCATTTCAGGGACGAAAACTTTTGGCATGTGGCAACTGGCGCACGCTTTCGTGCCGACCGGGCATGTGGCTGGATGAGTCGCCGCAGACTTGGCGTTACCGCCGGCGCCGCCGACGTTGTGACAACTCAAGCAGACGTGGTCGTAATTCTGCGAAACGGTATCCAACTGGTAGTGCGGATCGTGACAGCCCATGCAAGTGAGTCGGGAATCTCCTTTTCCCCAACATTTACTGAGTTCCAAGCGATAAGGTTGTGAGCGAGCGTTGGTGACACCCTTGGTACCGGCTAGCTTGACGTCCCACCAGGTGGCGTGACATGCGCCGCAAAAATCCACGGAATCCATAGGATCGAGCGAAGCAGGATTGACCAAGTAGGAAGGGCCGGAATAAGTAGTCCCGGCAAATGCGGCGGACTGCATCACCTCTACATGCTTTGTTCCGGGCCCATGACAGGCCTCACAGGTTACGCCGAGGAAAAGATTTTTCTCTTCGGTCTCACCGTTTACCATCGACGCCGTGGTGTGACAAAGAAAGCAGCGCCCGATTTCGGACTTGCCTACCGGGCGGTACATGGCTTCATCCATGTCTTTCGCTGTGGTGAAAGCTCGACCGGGAGTGAAATTAAGATTGTCGAGCGAAGAGAAAAACGTCACCTTGGCTTCGCGATAGGTATTATCGGGAGCGCGAAATAAGTACGACTGGCCCACGCGACCGGTGCCAAAAGCCCAAGCCAGCGTTGCGGAGAGAGATTTTTGATCCGAGGCGATGGTGTATTTGCTTTGTGGGCCGGCAGAGGAAATTTGGTAATGATACGGACCCGTCTGAAAGGTTAGCTTGGGATGGTTGCGCAAAACCTCGGCAGAGTCAGCGTGTTGCGCGGTGCGAGCCATGGAAGTTTTCGTTTGCACTGCGAAGATTGTGGGATGGCAGGAAGCGCAAGCGTTGGGCCCGACATATTCGTTGCGAGGAAGAGTTTTCGTGGGCCAGAAACCGGGATCGGCGAGATGGTCGGTTGTAGAGAGTTGAGCAAGGGACGGAACAGGGAGCAAAGCGAACAGCGCAGGAAGACACCAGGCACCGAACAGAGTTGTGACGAATCGTCGCAAAGCTCGCAGCGCTCCAATCCCTTCTGGCCTGGTGTTGGTATTGTGGGTAAAGGGTTCCGGTAAATCAAATTGCTATCGCCACACTGTGGATTCGAGATGCTTCGTCCGGCCGGCGAGGCTGCATCAGTGAATGCACCGCGCTATCGATGAGTAATAGATGTTAACTGGCCGACTTGGGAGCCGCGGTGGATGTGCGCACGACCAATTCGGGTTCGATGGCGATCTCCGGAAGATACGACGCACGCTCTTCGATACGGTCGAGAAGAGTCTGCGCGGCGATGCGGCCCATCTTGAGGAGCGGCTGGCGCACCGTGGTGAGCGGCGGAATCGAAAACGACGCAAGCGAGATGTCGTCGAAGCCGATGACGGAAATGTCCTGCGGTACTTTTAGGCCGGCTTCCTGAAAAGCGCGCATGGCTCCTATTGCGGAAATGTCGTTGTAAGCGAATAGCGCGGTGAACGGAACCTTGCGCTCCAGCAAAGCTTTGCCGTACGGATAACCGAGTTCAGGAGTGGAATCGACACCTTCCAATTGCACGACAAGTTCCGGCTGGATACGAATGCCAAATTCCTGGGCAACTTCTTGAATGGCGTGCCAACGGGTGGCGGAGTCGGAACTTTTGTCTTGGCCGCGGAGAAACGCAATGTTGACGTGGCCTAGCTGTTTCAGGTGACGCAGTGCCAGTTCTGCGGCGCGGCGGTGATCCAGAATAATGTTGGTGACGTTCTCGACTCTCTCGTGGCCGGCGACAGCGACCGTTGGAAGAAAAGGGCGCTCTGCGACAGAAGTGTCGATAGTGATGAAGCCTTCGACGCCGCGAGCCATTAGCATTTCGGCATAGGTATTCAGTAGTTGAGGATCGTGGCGATGCGCAACCGTCAGGAAGAAGAATCCCCGTTCGCTGAGAAAAGCTTCGATTCCGCTGACAACCATTCCGCCGTATGCGTCGCCGATCTCTTCCGTAATTACTCCGACGGAGAATGTTCGTTGAACGCGCAACGAGCGGGCCAGAAAATTGGGACGGTAATTTAGCTCGCGAGCCGCGGCGACGATGCGCTTGCGCGTATGTTCAGGGATAGATCGCGCTGCGGAAGAATTATTGAGTACGGCCGAAACGGTACCAGGTGTGAGCCCCAAATGTTTTGCTACTGCTTTTAACGTAACTGCCCCGCGGCCTTTGTGCTGCGGTGATTTTATGGGTGTCATTGCCAGTTAGACCTGGAGCGACCTCTCTGTGACAGGCGCGAGATTAAATCCAACATGAATATGGGCCGTGCCGCTTTTTGCCAGGGAAGAATACCGGACGCCATTCTAGCGCCTCACGGCTAAATATTGCACAGAATCAACGGAAAAGCCGATAGACGAGAGAGCGCAGCAGTGGTTGAAGGTGCGAAAAGACAGATGTAAAGCATCTGTGACGTACCTCACTGCGAGACGTGAGGCGTTGGAGTTATCTTGCTGAAAACAGAAGCATAAGGCATCGCTCCCGAAAATGGAAAAAAGAGGAAAGTACGTACCAAGTTGAGAATCTAGAATATCCATTAGAATAACGATATTTTTCGCTTGACATGATTTTCGACTTGATGCCTAATGCTGACAAATGCGGAATCTCGCGATTTCAGGGGTTGGAATCGCCGCTCCGCAACGCTCCTTTCTCTAAGGACGTTTTGGTAGGGTCGTCGATCGGTGAGTGTAGTTGGGGTGCGTTTCTTATTTTTCCAGTCGAGTAAAAATTGAACTCGAGGTGTCACGAATGTTGAACCGTGTTGGTATGGCAGTTCGGTCGGCAAGTCGATCTCGACTTGTCCTTTTCTCCATTTTAGTTTGCACAGTAGTGCTGCTGCTCAGCGGCCCTGTGTCCCAGGCACAGATTTATTACGGCTCGATCACCGGAACGGTGACCGACAGTACAGGAGCCGTAGTTTCCGGAGCGACGATTACCGCAAAAAACATCGGCACCGGAGCGGAAAATTCGGCAACGAGCAGTGATTCGGG
>DASXLU010000441.1:0-5066 GCA_036496065.1 Candidatus Acidiferrum sp. | reverse complement strand
TGCGCCGTGTTGCGCTGTGGAGGCGCAGGTCTCTTTTACCACGCGCATGTACGTGTCTGGCGAAAGAGTGATGGTTCCTTCGAATGGCATGTGCAACGGCGTTACGCCCAAGGGGCCACCGGGAAGAACCAACCCATCCATACGCTCCGCAACGGCGTGGGCAATCACGTTGGATGCAAAAATGTCGGTTCCGGTGGGCAAGTGCGGGCCATGCTGCTCCACGCTACCTTGCGGCAGAATCACCAGAGGATTTTTCTTCAGCTGGGCCGCGATTTCCGGCTGCGTCAGATCAATGAAATAGCGGCTGGCTAGCATCGTGGCTCCTGTCAGACGGTCACTTTGTTCATGGCTTCTTGCAGGACGTCG
The DNA here is from genome assembly GCA_036496065.1 of Candidatus Acidiferrum sp. Classification (GTDB taxonomy): domain Bacteria; phylum Acidobacteriota; class Terriglobia; order Acidiferrales; family UBA7541; genus Acidiferrum. The sequence continues at coordinate 4,700 of DASXLU010000441.1, read as the reverse complement.
GCTACGCGCACGGCCTGTCCTTGCTTGTCGATGGAACGCAACGCCGCATACACGATGGCCACCGCGGCATTTCCATTGTGAGCGCTCAGTTCGTTGGAGCGGCCGGAGCGGCAACTGTCCGCGAATATTTCGAGCTCCGCGCGAAACATGTCGCTTTCGGGAACCGTCAATTCTTCGCGCTTGGCATAGCCATCGATGCCGCGCTGAATGTAGAGCGTCGACTTTTTGTGCAACTGGTCTGGGGTGTCCCACGTGTCGAAGTCGATTTCGTAGTGCATCAATCCCTTGGAGCCAAACACGCGCACCGAGAAAACTCCCGGGGAAGTCCAGCAGGCGCCGACGTAGCCAACTTTTCCGTCGGCAAATTTCACCAGGGTCATGGACTGGTCGTCCACTTCCGCGCCTACCGGCGAAAGCTTCGAGGCCATCGCACTGGCTTCCAGAACTTCGCCGCCAAGATAATGCAGCACGTCAAACTGATGAATGGCGAGTTGGGAAAGAGGTCCGCCCGGCGCGCGATCTTTGTACCAGCGCCATGTTTTTGGGGTGAGCTCGAGCGCGCGATTGTTGGAGAAATTTGCTTCGATGAAGGCGACGCGCCCCAATTCATCTTTGTCGATCGCTTCACGAATCTTGCGAATTCCGGCCATCAAGCGCGCGCTGTGCCCGACAGTTACAGTGATTCCGTATTTTTTTTCGAGCGCTTCGATTTCCAGGCCCTCGGCCAGTGTGCTGGCGATGGGCTTTTCGGTGTAAACATGCTTTTTCGCGCGTGCGACGGCGGCCGCCATGGGAAGATGCTGTTCGTTTGGCACGGTGAGAATCACGCCTTCGATTTCCGGTTGGCTGAGCAGCGCTTCCATCGAAGGCGCCGCGGGCACTCCCGTTTCGGCCTGGAACGCCTGGCGTTTTTCTTCGGAGCGGCTGAAGCCGGCGACAATTTTAATTTTTTCGGATTTGCTGGACGCTTTGGTCAAAACTTTGGCCCAGCGACCGAGCCCCACAATCCCAACCATGACAGGGGAATTACTCACAACAGTCCTCACTTTGAATCTATAATTGCGCACGCGCGCGGAAGCCTAAAATCTCTTGCGCGCGCAATCTTCTTGTAGTACGGTATTACGAGACTATGCCACAGTCAAGCCCTTTACCACCTTTTTCGGCCGCCCTCACTCCTATCCGTAAATCCGCGGCGCCGCTTCGCCAGCAAGTTCTGGACGAGCTTCGGCAATCCATTATCGCCGGACGTCTGAATCCCGGTGAGCGCTTGATTGAGCGCGAGCTGATCTCGATGATGGGCGTTTCCCGCACGGTGATTCGCGAAGCCCTGCGTCAACTGGAATCGGAAGGGCTGATCGCGATTATTCCCAACAAAGGACCGGTCGTGCGAGCGTTAACTCTGGAAGAAGCGAGAGATTTGTATTCGATACGCGCGGTGCTGGAAGGATTGGCGGCGCGGCTGTTCGTGGAGAATGCCGCGGATGGCGAAATTCAGAACCTCGAAAGCGCGCTGGCCGCTGTGGGCGACGCTTACGACAACGGAGATCCCGCGCACATTCTGGATTCCAAAAACAGTTTCTACGATGCTTTGTTTCAAGGTGCGCGCAGCGCGACGTTGTCGTCGATGATCAACATGCTGCACGTGCGCATCTGGCGTTGGCGCGCGCTGGGCCTTTCACATCCGAAGCGGTCAAATCGCCGCTCGCAGGAAAGCATGACGGGCTTGCGGGTGATGATGCGAGCGATACGTCAACGAGATGCTGGTCTTGCGGAACGCGCGATTCGTGAAGAAGTGATGCGCGCTGCGTCGGAAGTGACGCGTTTGCTGGCTAATGCAAATGCGGAACCTGCAAGCACACCTAAAGTCAGTTGAAATTTTCACACTGTAATTTTGCGAGGGAATACTGATGGAAACGCATTTCATCGTTCACGACAAGGCTGACACTGTGGGCGTCATGGTTGTCGAAAACGCGCAGGCTGGACAGGAATTGACCGGCTGGATCATGGAAACCGACGAGACGATCAAGCTGAAATCGCTCGATCCCGTGCCGCTGGGACATAAAATTTCGCTCGGCGATATCAAGAATGGCGACACCGTATTGAAGTATGGGCACGATGTGGGCCGCGCGGTTGCCGATATTGGCAAAGGCCATCACGTGCATGTTCACAACATGAAGACGAAGAGGTGGTAACGATGGGACGCTACGACTTTTTGGGATATCGCAGAGAGAACAAGCGCGTGGGGATTCGCAACCATGTGGTGATTTTGCCGCTGGACGATTTGTCGAACGCCGCGGCGGAAGCGGTGGCGAACAATATCAAGGGGACGCTGGCGCTGCCGCATGCGTATGGACGGCTGCAATTTGGCGAAGACCTGGAACTGCACTTCCGGACGCTGATCGGCACTGGAGCGAATCCGAACGTTGCGGCGTGCGTGGTAATCGGCATTGAGCCGAGCTGGACCGGTCGAGTGGTGGAAGGAATCGCCAAGACCGGAAAGCCTGTAGTGGGAATCGCCATCGAGGGCCAGGGCGATATCAGTACGATTGCAGCGGCTTCGCGCAAGGCGAAGGAATTCGTGCAATGGGCCAGCGAAAAGCAGCGCGAAGTGTGCTCGATTGAGGAACTGTTTATCTCGGCGAAGTGCGGCGAGAGCGATACGACTTCAGGCCTGGCATCGTGTCCGACCGTCGGCAACTTGATCGACAAGCTGGATCCGCTGAAGGCGACTACGTGCTTCGGGGAAACTTCAGAACTGACCGGAGCGGAAGTGGTATGCGCGAGCCGCGCGGCTAACAAAGAAGTAGGCGAGCGGTTTATGCAGGTGTTTCGCGCTTACCAGGATGTGATTGAGCGCCACAAAACCAGCGATCTTTCGGAATCGCAGCCGACCAAAGGAAACATTGCCGGCGGCTTGACGACGATCGAAGAGAAGGCGTTCGGCAATTTGCAGAAAATTGGCAAGAAGGCCAAGTTCATCGACGTGTTGAAGCCCGCCGAGGCGCCGGCGAAGGGCCCGGGCTTGTATTACATGGACACATCATCGGCGGCTGCGGAATGCGTGACGCTGCAAGCGGCGGCGGGCTTCGTGGTGCACCTCTTCCCAACGGGGCAGGGCAATGTGATCGGCAATCCGATTGAGCCAGTGATCAAGCTGACGGCAAATCCAAAGACCGCGCGCACGATGAGCGAGCACATCGATCTGGACGTTTCGGGAATTTTGCGGCGCGAGATGACGTTGGACGAAGCCGGCGACAAGCTGATCGATATTGTGATTCGCACCTGCAGCGGACGGCTGACGTGCGCGGAAGCGTTGGGTCATCGCGAATTCGTGATGACCAAGCTGTACCAGAGCGCGTAGGTCCCTGGTCGGGGGCTAGCTACGTTAATCGATGCGCGTGTTGAAGCTGAAGAGCATTTGCCAGCGGCCGTCGCGTTTTACCCACATGCGCGTGTTGAAGTAGGCCTTGGCTTCTTTGCGCTGTTCGCGCGCAATCATTACGACCGAATCGCCAAAATCAAACATCTGGGCTGAGAGCAGTTCCGGCGGAGCCGAGCGCGAGCCGCTAGTTTTTTGCTTGGCGATTTGCGAAAGGCGATCGGCCTTGGTGTAGGGCCGGTCGTGATAGGTGTCGGTGGCGGTGAATTCGTCGGCGATGAGCGGGGCGTACGCGCCGGCATCGTTTTCGGCCATGGCACTCATCACGCCTTGCCAGGATGCGACGGCTTCTTTCTCTGACTGGGTTTGCGGCTCGAAGGGAATCGTCTTGCAGGGATTTACACACTCGGCGCTGGGAACGCCGCCTGCGGGCTCGGATTTTTCTACTTGCGTTACTTCCTGGTAGAGCAGCAACTGCCAGCCTGAAGATTGCTTCACCCAGATGCGCTTCACGTGGACCTGGCCGCGATCGATGTGTACAACGGCGGTCTTGCCGTAGACACGCGCTTCGGCTGGTGCGTCAGCATTCGCTGCAGCCGGTAAGATCTTTAGGAATTCCGTCGTGTCCAGTCGCCGGCCTCGCGAATCAATCCAGGTGAAATCGGGATAGAGCAGGCGAGCTGTTGCGGAAACGTCTCTCGCCGAGAGAACCTTCAGGAACTGCTGGTCAGCAGACTTTACTGTGGAATCCTCTTCGGAGATGCTGGGACGAAGCGGAGTCGCGCCGTCGAGGATAGCGAGTGGCGAGAGCATCACAAGCAAAAGCGTCAATGCGGGTGTATATTTCATGGCGCGAAATTTAGTCCCGACTCAAAAATACAACTAAAAGAACAAGAATCCATTTCTCAGGGGCTAAAGCCCAGTTGTTGCTTGCCTTCAAGTCCCTTTCTTAGCATCAGTGGCAACAGAAAAGAGAAACTCAAGACCCGGGCAGCAGAAAGCGCAACCCGGGCACCCTCCGCGCAGTGTTGTTGCCTCGACTAAAAAATGGCTCCTAGTCAAAATCGCGAATTAGTTGGCCGTGCCTGTTTGAATGGTCGTCTGGTAGCTGATGGCCATAATCCACTGGCCATCGCGCTTGATCCATAGGCGGCTGACATGGATAGGCTTGCCGGAGTAAGGCTGATGCAGGCAGGTCATGATGATAGCGTCGCCGAAATCGTACATTTTCGCGGAAACGAGAGGAGCAGGAGCAGATCCTACTCCGCTGGCTTTCTGTTTATTCAGCGTTTCCATGCGGCCGTGCTTGTCGATGGGATGG
>DASXLU010000440.1:0-5314 GCA_036496065.1 Candidatus Acidiferrum sp. | reverse complement strand
CCTTCGCACTCGCGGTTGCCTCCTCTCATAGTGCCTTCGCTCAGGCGCAATCGATCAACGGAAGTATCCGCGGCATCGTGACCGACAGTACAGGGGCCGCGATTGCCGGTGCGTCCGTTACGATTAGAAATGTTGAAACTGGTTATGTTCGCGAAGTGAAAACCGACGAAGCTGGTCTCTATATCGCTCCCGCGTTGCCCATCGGCACATATTCCGTGTCGTCTTCGTCGAGCGGGTTCGCGCCGCTCAGTCAGACCGGAATAAACCTGACGGCCGGCACGGAGCTCAACGTGGATGAGCGACTCTCCGCGGGCTCTGTGGCAACGGAAATTAAGGTTACCGACGACGCGCCCATCATTCAGCCCTCACGCTTCGATCTTGGTCGCACTATCAGCTCCGAAGAAACCCAAAATCTTCCTCTCACTTCGCGAAACCCTTATAACTTCATCCTCTTTCAACCCGGCGTCAGCGGCCATCCGAATCCTGAGAACGGCATCCCCCGTACGCTCAACACCAATGGGTTGGTTGATCGCGTGAATTATCAACTCGATGGCATGGTAGACACAGAGAGCGACCGCTATGGTCTTCGCCTCTTCGCCATCTCGGACTCCTATGTTAAAGAGATCGACACGATGTCCAACAGTTTTTCCCCTGAGTTCGGCAACACAGCCGGCGTCATCTACAACAGCATCACCTACTCCGGGACTAATGCCTTTCACGGGCTTGCCCAATATATCTGGCGCCCCAAAGCGGCTAGTGCCTGCCCCATCCTCAACAACTGCGATCCCAATGTCCCCGGCGGCGTCGTCAAACCCAGTTTGCACGTCGATGACTTCGTCGGTAACGTAGGCGGCCCCGTTCTCAAGGACAGACTCTTTTTTTTCGTAGCGTATGAATACCTCAAGCGTGCGAATCCTACCGCCAACACGATCACACCGGCCACACAAACGGCCCTTGAAGGGCTTGGAGTCAGTTCCTCAGACTTCGCGACTGCCGGCTCGGTGCAATATGCCCAATGGGTCGACTTTCGCGCCGACTGGAGTATCAATCGTAGAAACCAGTTTTTTGTGCGTTATAACTACTTTCGTAATCGGTACCCCTTCAACACAAACGTTGGAGGTCTTTATGCTCTCAGCGCGGCGTCCGACTTTCAGGATCGCGCTCACATCATCGGCGCGCAACTCGTCACCACATTTACGCCTACTTTGCTGAATGAGTTTCGCGGTTCGTGGCCTTATCGCAACCAGCATCACGTTGCCAATCCACTCACGGGGCCCGGTCCGATGATTACGATCACCGGCTTGGCGAACTTCGGTGGCTCAAACGGCGTAGGCGACAAATTTCAGGAGAAGATCCCCAGTTTTAACGACAATGTCACGTGGATCAAAGGCGCACACTCTCTGAAGTTTGGCGTCGGCTTCCAGAAGAATCTTGACACGCAATTAGCTGACGTCTACACACAGTACACCTTCGCCTCGATAGCGCAGTATCAATCCGCACTAAACGGCGTCACGCCCCGGATATACTCCAGTCTCACCGCCAGTATCGGTCAGCCTGGCGCGGCTTACCACTCTGTCTTCTTCAATTTCTTTGCTCAGGACACATGGCAGTTCCGCAAAAACCTCCTTCTCATCTATGGGGCCCGCTACGATCAATACCGCGCACCAACCCCGCCGGCTGGGGAGCCATTTAGCGGCACTCAGAGCTTCCGGACACCGCTGGGCAACATAGCGCCCCGCCTCGGACTTTCTTACCAACCGAATCCCACGACGGTTGTCCGCCTAAATGCCGGCATGTTCTATGAGGCTACGCCGACCAACACCTGGTATAACCCGCTCTACAACAATGGTGCAGCAGGTACTGGAAACTTTATCGCGAGCATCGCCGGAACTTCAACCCCAACCTCCTGCCAACCAGCTTTTCCCAACAGTCCTCAGAACGTTCCGGTAACATGCTTGCCCACTCAGAGCATTTACGCCCTCACGCCGAAGTTCAAAAATGAGTACACTTGGAATGCGAACCTACAGGTTCAACAGCAACTTGCAAAGAATGACTCGCTGACCCTTGGGTACATAATGACCAACGGGCGCAATTTGCAATTTCTGCGCAATTCCAATTTGATTAACCCGACCAGCGTACTCGCGGATGGAAGACCAGTCTTTTCGACCTCGGTCAGCGCTGCGACCCGGCTTTACCCGCAGTTCAACAATATAACCTTGATCGATACCGGTTCAAACTCTTCCTATAACGCGCTGATCGTGACCTACGACCACCGAATGTCTGCGGGCCTGTCCGCCAGCCTGTCCTACACTTGGTCCCACGCCATCTCAAACACTCCGGAAGGCAATACCTACGAGTTCAGCAACGTAGTTGAAGATCCCACCAATCCGCTTCGAGATCGTAGCAACAGCAGTATCAACCGGCCAAATGCGTTCACTGCGAGCCTCGTCTATCAGCCCAATACTCATTTCGCAAACCGGTTTCTAAACGGTGCCGTAGCGAATAATAATTTCGCAATGCTTAGCGCCATGATGTCAGGCGACGAGCAAACTATCACGGTGAGTCCGAAGTTGAACGGCGACGCACTCGCGACCAGTCGCCCACTCTTCGTTGGGCGCAATACGGTTCGCACCCCCGCTATTTATCAGTACGACCTACGCTACACCCGAACCATCGGTACCTTCTTTGAACGGGTAACCCCCAAACTCCTTGTCGAAGGTAACAACATCTTCAACCATTCAAATGTCACTACCATCAACACGAATGCAACCGTAGCTACTACAGCCGTGATTGTGCCAATCGGCACTATTACGACCCAACCAACTTTTCTGCCAACCAGTACACTACTGGAGGCGCGAATTCTCCAGTTCGGGTTGAAAGTAGACTTCTGATTCGAACCCACAAAAACAAGGACCGATGACTGTCGTAAAACAAGTTAGCAACCCGAATGAAGCTTCGGCCTTCCCCGCGCCTATCTATCGCGAAACGGTACTCGAGCAGGTCTTCGCCGACGCAAAGCGATATTTCCTTGAGCCGTTACTTGAAATCGAATACGCGCACATTCTGATGCTCGGCCGTCAGCAGATAGTGCCATCCGAAGAAGTGGCAATTTGCATTCGCGCCCTTGAAGCGCTCGATTTGACAGCCCTCCGCAACGCTCCCTACCACGGCTCCTTCGAAGATCTTTTCTTCCTCATTGAGCACACTTTAGCCTCTACCTGTGGCGCACAGATCGCGGGCAAGATGCATACCGCCCGCAGCCGCAACGACATCGACCTCACTATGTATCGCATGGTCTTGCGGAATCTCATGACACGGGTGCTTGACGGTCTGATCGATCTGCGCACCATCCTAGTCAATCTCGCATGGCAGTACCGCGCCGCACTCGCTCCGGCCTACACCCATAGCCAACCTGCCCAGCCGACCACTCTCGGTCACTACCTCATGGCATTCATTGAAATACTCGAGCGCGACTCCGAGCGACTCATTGCGGCATACGCCCGTGTCAATCGCAACCCTCTCGGGGCTTGCGCGATCACTACTACCGGGTTTCCCATCGATAGGCACCTCACCGAGCAACTCCTGGGCTTTCAAGGATTGCAAGTGAACTCCTACGGCGCCATCGCTGCCGTCGACTACCTTACAGAAAGCTGCTCTGTACTCGCGGTCTGTATGGTTAGCCTTGGCCGCTTCACCCAAGATCTTGTGCAATGGAGTACTGTCGAGTTCAGTTATCTTCGTCTCTCCGACGCCTATGTCCAGACCAGCAGCATCATGCCTCAGAAGCGTAACCCGGTTCCCCTCGAACACGTGCGCATCCTGGCGAGCCGCGCCCTGAACCAATCTCAGAGCATTCTTGGCTGTCTTCATAACACGCCCTTCGCCGATATGAATGACGCGGAAGACGACCTCCAGCCCCTTGCGTATGCTGCTTTCGAAGATGGTGATCGCAGCCTGCGCTTGCTAGCCGGTCTTCTGTCAGAAGCCAAGTTCAACACCGACCGCATGGCTGTTGCTGCCGAGGCAAACTTCCTTCCCGTTACGGAGCTCGCGGATACACTAGTTCGTTCTACAGGCATCACCTTCCACGCTGCTCATCACCTTGTGAGCAATGCAGTCAAAGAGTTGATCGCCGCCGACATTGGCTTCGATCCTGACGCGATGACCGCCATTGTTGAGCGCGAACTCTTGGCGGTCGCTGGTGCTCACCCCTCTATATCCCGCGATCAGATCCACCAGTCCTTAAGCGCTCGAAACTTTGTCGACATACGCAGAATTCCGGGAGGACCCTCGGCTTGCGTCCTGGAACCCGAGATTCTTCGAGCCCGTGAACAGATCGCACAAGATAGATCGTGGCTTGAAGCGACCACCGCGTATAGAGAAGCAGCGCATTTGTCGCTCCACCAACAATGTGATGACCTCCTCCGAAGCGAGAATGTCGTGCGGCAAGACGTTTAGCTTATTCGTTCGTGCGAGATTGATGGAAACGTTGGACCAGACGTATCAGAGGTTGAAGTTCTCTAGAAAACCTCGGTGCGGCGGGAATTTTCTCCTCTAGATTAATCGACAACGCTGGACCGTTTCCGTATATTTCCAAGAATTACATCGACGGTATTACAGGCCAAGCTCTCCAGTTCCGTATCCTGTGTGTGTCTCCCGACTCCCGCCAGCAGGCGATACAGAACGTCTCCTGACAGCGAATCATGAAGGAGTACTGCCAAGCGGTCGATTGGAACAGTCGTGCTTCGAAGTTCATCCTGTGGCTCGCCAAAATGCCATCCTGGTTGAAAGCTGGAGTGTTCACGTCCACCCTCCAGCTTGATCTTTGAGGAAGCCTCCCCAAGAGACTGCACTTCGCCGGCAGTAAGTTCGATGGCCGCGCCACCCAGATTTCCTCAAGACGCGAGAGTTTGGTCGTGCCCGGATAGGAACGATTCAAGGCTTCTTTGCGAGCAGCCACGCCAGCGCAATCTGACCCGGAGTGGCATTCTTCTTCTCTGCGAATGCGCTACAGAGTCCGTGATAGAGATTGGCCACCTGAAGTTTTCCGTTCCGGTGTTCTCGCTTGAAGTAAACCTGTGACGTTGGCGTGATGGCAGGTGGAACCCTAAATTGGACCGTTTACTTCGTTCAGGAGAACGAAGTATCTACAGTACATTCGCCAAACAGCGGCTGTGAGATCACACGTGAGTGACTATCTTGCGGATCACTGCTGTCAGATAGCTCAGACGGGCGCCCTTCAAGGATTTATCCTCTGATATTGGTTCGGTGCGCCCGGAGTTGGAACGTTGTCGGAAACCTGCGCGCCACTGGT
>DASXLU010000439.1:0-3971 GCA_036496065.1 Candidatus Acidiferrum sp. | reverse complement strand
CCAGATCGGGCTTGCGAAAGGGGCCGGGCTCCGTTGGAGGATGCGCAGCTAATGCTGCTGCCCGAAGTTGTTCGATGGGGCGCGTGGGATTGATATGGTAGAAGCGAGTCGGGTCGGAACCAGCGTCAGCACGCAGAAGCGGCGAATCTCTGGCCGGAACGGTGAGTTGCGTGACTTCTCCCGAAGGGTCTTTCTCGATGACGAAGGTCAGGCCGTAGGCCAAAAGGAACTTGGAATTGTCGCGACTATCGGGAAAAATCTCGGACTCGCGCTCGTCTGCGAGCCAGAGCAACTTTTGGTCGCGTTCGAGGATGGTGATGCTGGGTTTGCGGGTCGGACCGTAGAGGCCAACAAGTTGTTTCCATTCCGGGGAAACGTCGGGAGGCTTGGGGCCCGGCGCGAGCGTTGGTGCAGGAGCAGTAGAAGTTTGCGCTAGTACAGGCGCGGAGAAGGGCGCAAGAACCGCAAAATAAAATATGGTAAGCGCGATTGTGGATCGAAGGTTTTTCACGGGCAAAATGATAACTGACGAACGGGCGGTGAGCAGGACAAATCTTTCACGAAGATGAAGATCAAATGTCGAATGCCAGCCTTATGGCGTATACCAGCGCGAGCCCCTACGCTGCTCCTCAGCCAATTCGCGGACGATTTCCATGGTGCGGGACCGGCGAAATTCGCCAACCGCTGTGAGGATGGCGTTAGCCAGCGCGATTGGCGCGGCATAGGAAGCACCAAAAAAGACGGAATCCGTCGAGGCCAAAAAAACTTCGTGGCACGTGCGCGCCAAGGGAGACAGGTAGGTGTCGGAAATCCCAACACAATACGCGCCATTGAGTCGCGCTTGTTGTGTGCCCTCGACGGTATATTTCAATCCGCGCCGAAAGCTGATCGCCAGAACGAGATCTTGCCGGGTAAGCGCCCGTACCGTGTGCGTAATCGAACCCGGTGTAGCCGCGACGAAGATCGGAAGACCCAGAAGATTTAGCTGATACCCGAGATAATCGGCCATGTAGGACGCAAGATCGCCGGCCAGAATAGTGATGCGGCGTGCGGCGTAAATGCGCTTGGCCAACGAGGAGAAACGGGCGGGGTCCAGGGTGTTCTTTAGAGCTTGCAGATTCTTGAGGTCTTGGAAAAGGGAATCGCGCGCGGGCACGTTGCTACCCGACGCGTGCTCGAGATGTTGCATGGTATCCAACGAAGTGGCGAATGCGAGAGAAAGTTCGTGCAAGTGGCGCTGAAAGTGTTTGTAACTCTCGAATCCCAGGCCCTGGACGATGCGCACGATCGTTGCCGGATCGGTATGAAGACGCTTGGCGAGTGCGCGCACGCTGAGCAGCACGTAGTCACGCGGTTGCTCGAGGATTGGCCGGATGATCTCTTGGCGCTTGATGCTCAGGTGCTCGATGCGCTCGGCCAGAGGAATAGTTTGACTCGCCGGACCTGGAGCTTTTGTCATAGGTCATCCATGTAATGGAAACGCAGCTTTCTGTCAATGTCTGTAAGTGACAGGCTCATTCAACTATTCATGTGGTTGTTAGTTTGACCAAGGCTGAACGATCGCGAGTCTCTCGGCGCGTGGCGGTGAAAGCCAAATGTTCTTTTGCGATTGACGATGCTGTGCTGTCTTAGTCCGTCTTCTAAACTAGGAAACTATTTCTTGGCCGTGGAGGCAGCTTCGTTGACGCCAGGGGCTACGATTGGATTCAGGAACGGCATCATTGCGCGAAGTTTCGGGCCAAGTTGTTCGATCGCGTGCTGCTGCTCTGCTTTGCGACGCGCCAGAAAATTTGGGCAGCCCTTTTCATTTTCTTCGATCCAAGCCTTGGCAAAACTGCCATCGCGGATGCCCGCTAACAATTTCTTCATTTCTTCGCGAGTTTGTTGCGTGACCAGGCGCGGCCCGGCGTGATAGTCGCCCTGCTCGGCGGTATCGCTGATGGAATAGCGCATGTAGCTGAGGCCGCCGCGATAAATGAGGTCGACGATTAGTTTCAATTCGTGCAGGCATTCGAAATAAGCGACTTCGGGTTGGTAGCCGGCATTGACAAGCGTCTCGAATCCAGCCTTGATCAACTCGCTGACGCCGCCGCAAAGTACGGCCTGTTCGCCAAAGAGATCGGTCTCGGTTTCTTCGGTGAACGTGGTTTCCAGCACGCCTGCACGCGTGGTGCCGAGGCCTTTGGCATACGCCAATGCGAACGCCTTGGCTTTTCCGGATGCGTCATGATGGACCGCGAGGAGTGCCGGTGTGCCGCCGCCTTCGGTGAAAACCTCGCGTACGCGATGGCCAGGGGCTTTTGGCGCGATCATGCTGACATCGACAGATTGCGGCGGCTGAATCGTGCCGAAGCGAATGTTGAAACCGTGCGCAAACATCAGAGTCTTGCCGGGCGTGAGGTGTGGCTCGATCGATTCCTTGTAGATCTTTGGTTGGCGGGTATCCGGCGCCAGAATCATGATGACGTCAGCCCAAGCAGCGGCTTCCGCAGGAGTCTTGACGGTCACGCCATCTTTTTCGGCGCGAGCGCGAGAGGCACTGCCTTCGGGCAAGCCGACTACGACAGAAACTCCGGAATCGCGCAAATTTAGAGCGTGGGCATGGCCCTGTGAGCCGTAGCCAATAATCGCGACCTTCTTGCTTTGGACCAGGGAAAGGTCCGCGTCCTTGTCGTAATAAAGATTTGCCATTTCATTCTTCTCCTGGGCCGCGCGGCGGCCGAAACTTTTGGAAATACACATTCGAAATGCGGCGCGAGCCGCCGGATTTTTTTACGAAGCTAGCCTATTCGGTTGAAGGAGTTTTTGCCGCTGGTGCACTGGTAGTTGCTGTGGCATCGGGAGGACGCAAAAGATCGCTGCCGCGGGTCATCGCGATACGCCCTGTGCGGGCCATCTCCAGTACGCCGAAGGGACGCAGAACTTCCAGCAAGCCATCAATTTTGTCTACGGTGCCGGAAACTTCGACGATCAAAGATTCGGGAGCCACGTCTACCACGCGACCGCGAAATACTTTAATCAATTCCATCAGGTGCGGACGATTTTGCTGGTCGGCCGAAACTTTGATGAGCGCCAAGTCGCGTTCCAGCATCGAGCGGTCGGAGATATTCTCGGCAAGAAGCACGTCGACGAGCTTTTCGAGGCTGGCTTCGAGACGCTGCGCGCCTTGTTCGTCGGTATGCGCGCAAATGGTCATGCGGGCAATCTCTTCGTTTTCGGTGGGGCCGACAGTCAGGGAATCGATATTGATAGCCAGACGACGCGTGAGAGATGCAACGCGATTCAGCACGCCCGGTTTATTCTCAACGTAAGCAACGATAGTCTGCATAGTGTCCTTAGTATCTCGCAAAGCGCTATGGTTCCGTAGCGGTTTCGACCAACGGATTATTCGGCCGGCGAATCATGTCGTGCAGCGCCGCGCCCGCCGGCACCATGGGATAAACGGAGTCTTCCTGCTCCACGCGGAAGTCCAGCAGGACGGGTCCATCGGTTTCGCGTGCCGACTGAATCGTGGGAACGACTTCGGCGCGGGTACTGATGCGCTCGCCGCGGATTCCGAAAGCGTTTGCCAAGGCCGCAAAATCCGGAGCAACGAGCGGAGTCGCCACGTAACGCTTGTCGTAGAAGAATTCCTGCCATTGTCGAACCATGCCCAAGAATCCATTGTTGATGATGGCAATCTTGATGTTGATCTTTTCCTGGACGATGGTGGCGAGCTCGCACATGGTCATCTGGAAGCCGCCGTCTCCGCATACGACCCAGACTTCGGCATCGGGGCGGGCAAACTTTGCGCCGATCGCCGCGGGCAACGCGAATCCCATCGTGCCCAAGCCGCCTGAAGTAATCAGAGTGCGCGGCTCGTTGTGGTGGTAATACTGCGCCTCCCACATCTGATGTTGGCCGACGTCGGTGACCACGATGGCGCTGCCGTTGGTTACTTTCCAGAGATCGTTGATGACGTGGGCGGCGAA
>DASXLU010000438.1:0-2992 GCA_036496065.1 Candidatus Acidiferrum sp. | reverse complement strand
GGCCAAACTCTCCAATCCGCTTTCCGAAGAAGCTGGCGTGCTGAAGTCCACGGGCGCAGTCACCATGGCTTGCGCAATCGAGTGGAATCTCAATCACGGGCAGCGCAACGTCCGCTTATTCGAAATTGGCACGCACTATCGTTTCGCAGACGGCAAGCCCGTCGAGAGTCGCGTTCTCACGCTTGGAGCGACCGGTCTCGCGCGCCCGCAGGGACTTTACGACGCTCCCCGCGAGTACAATTTTGGCGACATCAAGGGCGATCTCGACGCCATCGGCGCATTTTCTGGTGGACTCCGTTGGGACCAGGGCGGACCAGACTGGCTGCACGCCGCAAAACGGGGTCATCTTTATCTCGGCAAGGAGGGTGCTTCACCTTTGGGCGCTGCCGGGCAACTCGCCAAACGCATTGCCGACAAACTGAAATTCCGCCAGGACGTTTACCTTGCGGAACTCAATCTCGGGCCGCTCTACTGCATGTATTACGGAATCAAAAACAATCGCAGGTTCGAACCGTTGCCGCGTTTCCCGGGAGTCGAGCGCGATTTTTCGCTCTTCCTCGCAGATGGCGTCACGTTCGCCCAGGTGCGGCAGACCATCGACTCGTTGCGCATCCCCGAAGTTTCTTCCATTGAAGCGGTCGATTTATTTCGCGGGAAAAATGTTCCGGCAGGAAAATACTCGCTGCTCGTGCGCGTGACTTTTCAGAGCCACGAAGCCACATTTACCGAAGCACAGATCAACGATTTTTCCGGCCGCATCGTGTCAGGCCTGGACAAGGAACTCGGCGCCACTCTCCGCGCCAGCTAAAAATCAGCTCGACAGCAACGCCTTGCGTTATTCCGTTTGTTTCAGCGCGCGTTCCACCAGCGTCAGGCAGCGCTCCGCCTGCTCTTTCATCAGTTCTTGCTGTTCACCGCGATCCTTGCGCATCGTGTACAACTCGTCGGCAATCGCCATGGCCGCAAAGGTCGCCACTTTTTGCGTATCGACCGTGGAACTCGCGTCCGCGATCGCTCGCATTTTTCCGTCTACGTACTCGGCCAACTCGCGTATATAGGCTTCGCCCAGTTCGCTTCCGATCGAATATGTCTGGTTGAAAATATTCACCTTGATGTTCGGGCTCATCGCCTTCTCCTCACTGGGACCACGTCGTGGGATTGCGATCCCATCGATGCACGCGCAATTTCTTGTACAACTCCGCAGGCAGCGGGCCCGCGTTGCTCGCCGCCGTGTTCGCCTCGACATTCTTGATCTTGCGCATCCCGGGAATAATCGTGTTCACCGCCGGATTGTTCAAGATGAAGCGCAGCGCCATTTCGGCCATGGTATGGCCCGCCGGAATCAGCGGACGCAATGCTTCAGCATGCGAGATGCTCGACTTTAGATTTTCCGGCACAAAGTAGGTATTGCGCCAATCCCCCGCAGGCCATTTCGAATCCATCGTCAGCGTTCCCGTCAGCGTCCCTTCATCGAAGGGCACCCGTGCGATCACCGCGGTTCCTTTCATCTGGCAGATCGGAAACAACGCGTCTTCCGGATTCTGATCGAAAATGTTGTAAATCACCTGCACGGCTTCCGCATGACCTTCCAGCACGGCGCGAATGCCGTTGTGTGGCTCCCAGCGGTTCACGCTCGGGCCAAAGGCGCGTACCTTGCCACTTTTCTTCATGTCTTCAATCATGCGCGGCAGCCGCTCGTCGTTGAGCCAACGGTCTTCCCAGGTGTGAAACTGCATCACGTCAATCGTATCTACATCCAGATTCTTCAGACTTTTCTCAATGTATTCCTTCACGTAATCGGGAGGGTAACAATCGTCCAACGTAAAATCGCGCCGGCTGGGCCACTTGCGATTCTTCGGAGGAATTTTTGTCGCAGCGTACAAGTGTTTGTCTGGTCCGCCCACGCCCGTATTGTTTTTGTATTCCTTCAGAATCGTTGCCAGGATCTGTTCGCTCTTGCCGTCGCCATACGCCCACGCAGTATCAAAGAAGTTGCATCCCAGTTCCACGGCCTTATGCAGCGAAGCCAACGTCTCTCTGTCGTCGGAGCCCGTCCAACCCGCGAGCCCCCACATCCCGTAACCAATTTCGCTGACTTTCCATTCCGTGCGGCCAAATTGCCGGTAATTCATCGCTGGCTCTCCTGAGTTTCCGAACACATTGTAACGGAGGCGGACTCTTTCCAGAACTCCGCAGAATCTGCCATTTGCATCGGCCCGCCTGCTGCTGGCATATACTTCCGGAGTCCAAATTATTCGTCAGAGGCCTGCAACGTGAAGCGTCATAGACCAAATAAAATTGATCGCTGCAAAACTAATTCCGATACCAACTTTACACGTCGCGATTTCCTCGGATCTACGCTGCTTGCTTCCGGCGCGCTTCTCCTCGGTCCGCTCTCCCCCGCAGAACTCCTGGCCCAGCAATCGCAGCAAGATGAATTTACTGGATACGGCGGCATCGGCGAGTACAGCAACTCCAACGGAAATACGCTGCCGGTCCTGCAGGACGGACACAAAATCCGCGACGCCGTGTTCAATCCGCTGCCTGCCAACGTAGTCGACACCAACGAGACCTATGATTGCGTCGTCGTGGGCGGCGGCATTTCTGGAATTGCGGCAGCACTCTTCTTCCAGCGACAGGCCTCGCCAAATTCCAAGTGCCTCGTGCTCGAGAATCATCCCATCTTCGGTGGCGAGGCCAAGCAGAATGAATTTCTTGTTGATGGTCAGCGCCTAATCGCCCATCAAGGCTCGGCAATCTATCAACTTCACAAGCCGCAAAGTTTTCTTGCGCAGTTCTACGATTCCATCGGCATGACCTCTCCGAAGCTCACTTACCAGAAGTGGGCCGGTCCGCAGCCCGAAATGCAACTCTCGCGCACGCCTTACGACGCTGTTGGTATGCAGCATGGCCAATATGGTTTTTGGTTTGGCGCGAAGTTCGGCGGGCAAAAGCCCGGTATGTGGCTGATCGATCCCACCGGTAAAAAACT
>DASXLU010000437.1:0-5233 GCA_036496065.1 Candidatus Acidiferrum sp. | reverse complement strand
GGGCAGAACTTTGCCGACGACTACCACATTTTCGCGGTGGAATGGGATGCGACGACGGTGAAGTTTTTTGTTGATTCGATGAATTACGCGAGCTTCAGCAAAGACAAGTGGCCTGCCAGCGGAACCTGGGTCTTCGATCATCCCTTTTTTATTATTCTGAACGTGGCGGTAGGAGGCGATTGGCCGGGGCCGCCGGATGCGACCTCAAAGTTTCCGCAGCAGATGCTTGTGGATTACGTGCGCGTCTATAAGAAGTAAGTTTGAGGATTGGGCAGACGGCCGGATTCTGTTGTGGACGAGCGGGCGCCAGCGGACTAGACTCGCTGGCCTGGTACGCTCCGCCATGGCCGTTCAAGAACAACGCAAATACCCACGAGTAAAACCTCCTAAAAGTGTAGTTGTGGCGTGGCAAGCCGGGATGCAGCGCGGTGTCTCGTATGTCGAGAGCCTTGGGCTGGGCGGCTTGTTCGTACGAACGAAAACGATGATTCCGCTGCGGAGCCTGGTGGTTATCCTGCTGGATATGCCGGTGGGGCAAGTGCGTGGGCGAGCCATCGTGCGGAACGTGCTGGAAGAAAAGGGAATCGGCGTCCAGATAATTGCCATGGATCAGGAAGACAGGGCGCGCCTGCAGCGGCAACTGCAGGATCTGATTCCCGCGACGTAGGACTTGAGAGCCGGTGCGCGGAACCTACAGGCGGATTACCGGCGTCACCTGAATCAGCGCAATCAACAATTCATCTCCGCGCTTGCCCATTACAATACTCATTCGCACATGATGCTTTAAGGATTTGTCGGGGAGGGGGACGTCTTCCCACAGCAGCGTGGCGATACGCACGCCTTCGCTGCTGCGAAAGCTGTCTTCAAACAGGAATTTCGCGTTGCGCGATGCGTAGGGCGCAAACAGTTCGTCGAAATTCTTGTGCAAGGCGCCAAGGCCCTGCCAGCGATTGCCAAAGGCGTCGATAAAAAGCGCTTCGTCGGAAAAGAAGGGAAGGACTTTGTCTTTGTGTCCGGCCTTCAGCGCGCCGATGAAAGACTGAAGAGCGTCTTGCTGCTCGACGGCTACGCGAAGCGTTTTTTCGGTTTTGGCGTGCTGTGAGAGAAGTGCCCGGACCGAATTCAAGGTGACGCCGTGGCTCTTCAAGATTGTGGCGGCCAAGCCTTTTTCTTCACGCAGCAATCCCAGAAAAAGGTGCTCGGTGCCGATGTATCGATGGCCCAACCGCTCGGATTCCTCCGTGGCGAATTGGATGACCCGTTCACTCTCGCGCGATAGAGGCATTTCGACACTTATGGAGATGCGCGACCGGCGCTGAACCTGTTTTTCGATTTCGTCGCGGATTTTCTCGCCGGAATGCTTGTCGTTGAGGAGACGTGAGCCTAAGGCGCTATCTTCGCGAAGCAGACCGAGAAGCAAATGCTCGGTTTGGATGGAAGGACTGCCCCACTGGCTGGCATCGTAGCGGGCGAAAAAAATAACGCGGCGTGCCTTCTCGGTGAAGGTTTCGAACATGACAGGCTCCTGGTGCACATCGGCGGGCCTCCAGGAAGTTGCGAGGTGCCCGGCAGGATGGCTGGCTTGTCACTGGGGATGGAGATATTACGCCAAAGTACGGTGTCAGACAATCGGAAGTGCGATGACCGTGCCGGTGCCGGTGGGGAAGGAGAGTTGCGATCCGGGGGCAGACTTTTCGCGGCGAACGTAGCCCATAGCTATCAGCGCGTTGAGTTTCGGAGAAAAAGCGGTGCGAGTGATATAGCCCAGTTCTTTGCCTTCAGAGAGCAACGGCGTGTTGGCAGGTGGCTCCGATGCGGCCTCAAGCTTCAGGCCGACGCGAGTGCGATTGACTTGGCCACGAGAGCGAACGCGTTCGACGATTTCCTGTCCGGTGTAGCAACCCTTGGTGTAACTGATGTGGGTGTCTTGCAGACCGGCTTCGTGGGGGATCTGTTTTTCGCCGAAGTCGTAGCCGAACCAGGGAATTCCCTGTTCAAGGCGCAGGGAATTGAGAGCGGTGTAACCGACGGGACCGCCACCATGCTTGCGAGTAGCGTCGTCGAGGATGCGCCACAAGTCTGCGGCTTGCGAGACCGCGACTAGGAACTCTGCACTGGTGACGCCTTGCGGAAAGCGTTTTGTGATACGGCAGGGAACGCCGTGCACAGTGACGTCGGCAAATTCAAGTTCCTCAAGGATCGAGATATCGAGATCCGCCAGTGTGTTGGCGACGGCCACGGCTTGAGGGCCTTCCAAGGCGAGCGTGGCGAAGTCGTCGGTGCGATCGGTCAGTGTGACATCGTCCATTATGATGTATTTGTCGAGGTCTTCGATAAGACGTTCGCGAATCATGGCGAAGGACACGCAGAACAGCTTATCGGGCAGAGCATAGGTCTCGATTTCGGCTTGAATGTGCCCTTGCGGATTTAAAAAGAGCGAAACGATACCGTGATGTTCGCGGAGGTCTTTGATGTTATTGGTGAGGATGGCATTCAGATAGCGGACGCGATCGGGCCCGGTAAAATACAGATAGGCGCGATAACTTTTATCGAGCAGGCCAACGGAATTGCGGAGGTAGCGATATTCCGCTTGCCAATCGCCAAAATTATCGGGCAGACTGCAACCAAACCAAACGCCAATCTGCGCGCCGGCGGCACGGTGGAGTTCGGCGAGCGGCGAAGATCGAGTGGTAGTTGGCGATTCCAAGCGACGGTCCCCTCCGCTTCCAGTGTAGCAAAGAGCGCTTGCGGTCTCCCGGAGACGGCAGAAATGAAGGTGGTATACTGCGGGCAATGAGCGAGATGGATCGTAGTAACCAAGTGTTGAATATGCCGGATGCGGTAAATCCGGAGATGATTTACATCAAAGTGCCTGTGGGTATGTTGCAGTGCAACTGCTCGATAGTCGGCGACCCGAAGACGCGCGAAGCCATCGTGATTGATCCTGGCGACGAGGTGGAGCGCATTCTGGATCTGTTGGGGCGCTACAAACTCAACGTGAAGGCGATCATCAGCACCCACGCGCATATCGACCACGTAGGTGGGCTAGCGAAGCTGCATCAATACACCGCGGCGCCGGTGATGATGCACAATGACGATTTGCCACTTTATAACGAGATGGAAATGCAGGCGGAGTTTTTGGGCATGAAGCCGCCGCCGCTGACGCGCGTTGACCATCTTTTGAAGGAAGGGGACGCGCTGAGCTGGGGAGGTTTTCAGGCGAGCGTTATTCACACGCCGGGGCACACACCGGGGAGCGTTTCGTTGTATATCCCGAAAGAAGTAGGCGAAATCAAACTGGCGCATCCACATTTGTTTGCCGGAGACACCTTGTTTGCGGGCAGCATCGGACGCACGGATTTGTGGGGTGGGTCGATGGACGACATTATGGCGTCGCTGAAAAATAAGTTGATGCAACTGCCGGACGAGACGCTCGTATATCCAGGGCATGGGGAAAATACGACCATCGCGAAGGAACGGGAAGAGAATCCGTTCCTGGTTGATGGGTAGGTTGACGCCGTGAATTTTGATTAGCGCTTCGGGAGCTTGCCGTGGGACAAGAGGCGATCTGCACGGTTCGGCACGAAGGGAAGTCCATTAGCGGCAAGGCTCTGTTGGAAACAAACGAGCTGATAGTGCGTGGCGAGCTTCCTCTGAAAATTCCATTTTCTGCGATCACATCGTTAAAAGCGGTGGACGGGGAATTGCACGTTCGGACAAAGAGCGGCATGACTGTGTTTGTCTTGGGCGCTAAGGCGGAAAAGTGGCGCGAACGCATTGCGAATCCCAAATCGCTGATAGAGAAGCTGGGACCGAAAGCGGAGGAAACGGTTTCCGTGGTGGGAAATTTTTCAGGTGCGTTTCTGCAGGAGTTGAAGCAAGCGGGTGCTTTGGTGGCGAAGGACAAGGTGCCGTCGGCTACGAAGTGGATTTTTGTGGATGTGGAGGCTAAGTCGGACCTGCCTAAAATCAAGGTTGCCGCGAAATCGATGAAGGATGCGATGGCGCTGTGGATTGTTTATCCAAAGGGGCAGAAGCATTTAACGGAGAGCGATGTGCGCGGGGCGGGACTGAAGGCGGGGTTGACGGATGTGAAGGTGGCGAGTTTTAGTTCGACGCATACGGCACTGAAATTTGTAATACCGAAGGCGAAGCGGAAGTAGAGGACGTGTTCCTCGCGCGGCGACGGATCGTAAGACGGCAGACTGCCGGATGCTCGTTTGCTGAGGGGAGCGGTTTGGGTCCGTATGGAAATGGCAAAAAGACTCACCACAGAGGGCACAGAGAGCACAAAGAGCACGGAGACCGCATGGCGGGCCGCAGGAGCTTGGATCCGCGGGACTAGGTTTTGGCGCGGGACTGGCGGATTTCTTCCATTACGGATTGGATTAACTCTTTGGCATGGGCCAGTTCCTGGGTGACCATGCGCAGATCCAAGGCGGGGACGGTAGGGTTGCGCTGGCTGGTGCAATAGACGCCGTGCTGGCCCACCAAGACCAGGGCGTTGGTGATGCGATCTAACGACACGGCAAGGCGGCCACGGTCGCGCCCAAACATCTGCTCGTAGCGCTCCAGTTCTTCCCGATGCTCTTCAAAGGCGGTCATGCGGATTCCTTTCACAAAGGGGCGGGTCCGTTGCGCACGTAGCACATCGGGCACACAGCGATGCCTCGAAACTTTACGCTACCTGATTGACAGAACATAATCCAATCGAGCCACAGCCAGAAAGTAGTTGGGATATGAGTCTTCCAGAGCAAGCCGCAAGCCAGTACGTCCCCTTTGGTGAGAGGCCTCAGGGTAATTGGGAGCACCGAACCATGCGACGTTCCGATCTCGTGCAATACAAAGACAAGGAAGACGGGCGAATCACTCGTACTTCGCAGATTGTGTTTGGCGAACGCCAACACCTGTTGCGGGTGCTCGATTCTCTAGAAGGCACGCAGCTGCCCATCGCGCGCATGCAGCTAGAGCGTCGTTCGCTGGAAGAGTTGATTCATGCACGAACGCGCGAGCTAAACCATATCAATACCGCCTGGGATGAAAAGATCGGCCTGGTGCTGAGCGCCGAGGCGAAACCGGAGATGCTGGAGAAATTGACCAAGCAAGCGCCGGATGAGGATTTCTATTTACTGCGCTTGATCAGCGAGCATCCACGGACCAACGCGAAAACGTTGAACAAGCTGGCGCATCACCCATACGGAGCGATTCGCGAGAATGTTGCGCGGCATCCGAA
>DASXLU010000436.1:0-7321 GCA_036496065.1 Candidatus Acidiferrum sp. | reverse complement strand
TTCTGCCCGGACTCGGCATCACGATCCCGCGAAATCGTTCATCCTACCGTTGGAGGTCTGAATGCTCTTCGACTTTGCGCAGCTTGCGCCTCGTGAACGCTACAAACTTTTGGTTTCGACGATCACGCCTCGTCCGATCGCTTGGATCGTCAGTCAAGATCTAAGCGGAAGATTAAATGCGGCGCCATTTTCATTTTTTAACGCGTTCGCCGGCGATCCTCCGGTGGTGGGCATAGGCATCGGCAGCCACGACCCAGGCCGTCCCAAGGATACACGCGCCAACATCCTGCAGACGGGACAATTCGCCGTAAATCTGGTGTCGCAGGAAATCGCCGAGGCTATGAACGTGACGGCAATCGAATTTCCCGCGGACGTAGATGAGCTTGAGCAGGCAGGGCTGCATACGGCGCCGTCGGTCCACGTAAGGCCTCCGCGAATCGCAGAAAGCCCGGTCGCAATGGAATGCGAATTGATGCAGATGATTGAACTCGGCGCGGAGAGCGCCCTGGTGCTCGGGCGTGTTCTGGCAATGCATATAAAGGACGAAGTGGTGCTGGACGAACACAAACATCACATCGACACGCCGGCGCTGCGGCTTATCGGTCGCATGCATGGCACGGGGTGGTACGCTCGCACTTCCGACCTGTTCGAAATGCCTAGAATCTCTTTGAGGGAATGGAAGAAGAATTCGCGGGAGTAAAAACGCTTCGCGAAAACGGAATGGTTTCTGGCATTATTTCAGAAGCTAGGATTACGTTCTAAATTCGTTGACGTATTGCTATGCATGGCGTCGGCCTACAGGCGCGGAGCCGTCCGGATGGAACCTGTTAGGCGATTCGGTCATCTAAACCATAGTCAAGTTGAACTCACGCACGCTAATAGTCTCACCCATCCTCTGGAGGAACTCGTGAACGTTCAGCACCCTGTTCGTCCCCACCTGCTTGTTGCTGCCCTTTGCACATTTCCGTTGATATTTGTGGTGGCTAGACTGGCAGCGCAAGATGCCCATTTTCACAATGCCCCGTCATCCAGCGCGCAGCAGAAGAATCCGTACGAGGGGAAGCCCGATGCAGTAACGGCTGGCTCAAAATTATTCGCAACGAGTTGCGCGGCCTGCCATGGAGCGACCGGGCAGGGAACCGGCAACGTTCCTCCGCTAACCGAAGGGCCGACGTTGACCGCGCCAGACGGAGAAGTGTTTTGGTTCATCACTACGGGGTCGGTGCAGAACGGCATGCCGGCATGGGGGCAACTGCCGGAAGATCAGCGTTGGCAAATTGTTTCGTTCGTGAAATCGCTCAAGAATTCCGCAGGTGCGGGAAACTCGGCGGCGTCTGCGTCTGCTCCGATGCCGAGCGTAAAGGCCACGAAGACGAATGCTCCCCCGCCGCAGCCTCCGTTTACGGACTTCCGTTTCGAGGAACCGGGCAAGATGCGCAAGATTACTGCGGAAGCGCTTCCTGCGCCCTACGCGACGGATACATCCAACAATGGACCGAAGTTGGTTGCCCGGCCGTCGGATGCGTGGCCCAAGGCGCCGGAAGGATTCTCGGTTCAGCAGTATGCAACTAGTCTTGATAATCCGCGTTTGATTCGCACCGCGCCGAACGGCGATTTTTTTCTGGCCGAAAGCAGCGGCGGCAAAATCAAGGTATTTCGAGGAATTACCAGCGACGGCAAGCCGAAAGAAACGGGCGTTTTTGCTTCCGGTCTGAAGAGACCCTACGGCATTGCGTTTTATCCGCCTGGCGACAATCCGCAATGGATTTACATTGGCAATACGGACTCAGTCGTGCGCTTTGCGTACAAGAGCGGAGACATGAAAGCGAGTGGTTCCGCGGAGCATATTGCGGACCTTCCGCATGGCGGTGGACATTGGACGCGCGATATTCAGTTCACGCCCGACGGGAAGAAAATGTTCGTGGCGGTTGGTTCGGCGTCGAACGTCGATGATACCGACACAACTCCCGGCGAAAAAAATCGAGCCGATATCCTGCAGTTCAATCCTGACGGGTCCGATATGCGGGTCTACGCCTATGGTATTCGCAATGCCGGCGGCGGACTAGCCATCAATCCTCAGACCAAGGAGCTGTGGTGCTCGGTGAACGAACGCGACGGGCTCGGCGACAATCTCGTTCCCGATTACATCACTCATGTGGAAGAGGGCGGCTTCTATGGCTGGCCGTGGTGGTACATGGGTGGACATCAGGATCCGCGACACGAGGGCAAGCATCCCGAATTAAAGGCGAAGGTCCTGGTTCCCGATGTCTTACTGGCACCGCACAATGCTTCACTGGAGATAACTTTCTATCAAGGCTCGCAATTTCCCGCAGAATACCGCGGAGACATCTTCGCGTCGGAACATGGTTCGTGGAATCGCTCGGTGCGCGTGGGATATGAGGTGATACGCGTGCCCATGCACCAGTCGGGCCGGGCCAGTGGCGACTACGAAGATTTTCTGACTGGCTTTGTGGTCGACAATGGGCACGTTTGGGGCAGGCCCGTCGGCATTACAGTAGCTCCGGACGGATCACTGCTGGTTACCGACGACGGCTCCAACTCCATCTGGCGCGTGAGTTACACGGGCGGCGCTGGCCAGAAAAATGCGAGCGAGCAAAAAGATGCCGGTGCGGGCAGGAAAAACAAATCGAACTAAAGCGTTCGTGCTGATTCTCGCCGCGGCGTTTGCGGCTTGCTCGCTTTACGCATTTCAGTTTGGCGACCGCAACGAGTTGAATGGAATGCGCTTTAGCCAAGTGCAGGCGCTTGTTTCGGATCTGCCAAAAGCAAAATTATTAGCGCAGCAAGGGAACATCGATCTCTTCGCCGGGAATGCTGTCGACGGAAAGGCCGTGCGGCTGCGCGGCGAGCTTACGGACGCGAACTGCTTTCTACCGAATCATACGCACGCATATGATCATGCGTTTTGTGCGAAGCTCTGTGCGGCGTCCGGAAGTCCCTTACTTTTTCTTTCCGATCAAGACAATCAAATCTATGTCGTTCTTACTTCACGGAATGCGGTTCGGCTGCCCGACGCAGTTCTGGATCAAATCGGGGTTCCGGGCATCCTGGTGAATGGCAAAGTTTTAGAAAAAGATGGAATTCGGGCTTTTGCGATGGAAGGTATTGCACATTGAACCGCACTGCACGCGCTGAGCGAGCGTTAATTGCACGTAATCGACCACATCACGTTTAACGGTCCGTGCACGAGTAGCAGGGATCGATGGATGCCTGGATTAATGGTGCATCGGCAAGCCGCGCACCGCGCAGCATGGTGCGGATTGCGGGCATATTGGCGTAGGTCGGCGTTCGCACGCGCACACGTTTAGGCGTGTCGGAAGCGCCGTCCGCCGTGACCGAGTAAAGGACTTCTCCGCGAGGGCCTTCGATTCGGCTGACCACAGTGCCCGCAGGAACCTTCAACTTTTTCTTGCTGCCCCACCAATCAGCCGCCGGCATGGTGCTCAGGGCCTGCCTTAGAATCTTGCAGCTCTCCAGGATTTCCAATGCGCGCACCACCAATCGCGCACGTACGTCTCCAGAAGTCTCGACCGGTACATCAAAACTCATACGGTCGTAAGCGGCGTAGGGCGCGGCGCGTCGAATATCTTGACTGATTCCTGAGGCACGCGCGGTTGGTCCCACAACTGCCAACGAGTGCGCCTGTTCATTGGTAAGCACACCAACTCCCACGCATCGTGACAATGCGGTGTGGTTCTTCGTAAATATCGGGATGATCGAACGGTTCAGCGCCAGTTCGATACCGTCAATCATGTGCAGCAGCGCGGCTGGATCTTCGATATCGCGATTTACGCCTCCCACGCGATTCATCGCGTAGTTCACGCGGTTACCGGAAATCGCTTCTAGCGCATCCATGATGTTTTCGCGCAGCTCAAAGCTGGTCATAAACATCGTTTTGAAGCCCATCACTTTTCCGGCGATGCCGGCCCACAAGATGTGGGAATGCAGGCGCTCCAGTTCGGCCATGACCACGCGAATGTACAGCGCACGCTCCGGAGGAACGATACCCGCGAGGCGTTCGATTGCCTGACAGATGGAAAGGGTGTGCACGTTGGAGCAGATTCCGCAGACCCGCTCCATCAACGCGATGAGTTGCGCATAATTGCGTCGCTCCGCCAGGTATTCGATGCCACGAAAGTTGAAGCCGATGTGCAGGTCGGCATCGCGCACCGTTTCGCCTTCGCACACCAGGTCCAGCTTGTACGGCTCTTCGAGCGCCGGATGATATGGGCCGATGGGAACGCGATAACTCATGACCGCTCCTTGCGTAATTGCAATCCGGATGCGTCACCGGTTCGCAAAAGCAGCGGCTCATAGGGACGGCCGGTGAACTCGACGGAGAAATTTTCGTGCGTTTCGCGCTCAACCCAATCCGCTGCCTCGCACAAATCGACAATGCTGGGAACTCGATTCTCGACTGCGAAAGTGGTGAAGGTGAGAAGGCGGCCATCCAAATCCCAGTGATAGTCGATGCGAATGCGTTCATCGGGCAGAAGTTGCATGGCCGTAAGAGTCACGAAGCGCGCCTCGTGGGAACGCAGGACGGCCGCCATCACGCGCACGTCGAGTGATGCTGGAGCCATCCACCAAGATCCGTTTCTCTCCTCCCAGGTTTCAGGAAGCCCAAGCGAGGAAGCAATCTGCTCGAGTTCGTTCATCGTGGAACCTCCTCGGAGACTTTGCCTTCCGTGCTGGTTGTATTGGGCGCGCTTGCCGGTTTTGCCGCCACAGATTTTGCGGACCAGGTGTGCGATTGCTTGAGAGCGCCGCTAGTTTCATATGCCGGAGGAGGAGTGGAATCCATGGTGAGTAGTTTCAGCGCGCAAGAATCAACGCAACGCCCGCAAAACGTGCATTGGCCGGCATCATAGTTCCATTCGTATTTGCCGTCACCTTTCTTCATGGTGATAGCGGCCGAAGTACACACCAGTGCGCAAATACCGCAACATTTGCAAGGCTCTGTATTGATCTGAACGAGCCCGCGATACCGATTGCACGTGGGCGGACGCGAAGGAAAGCGCAAGGTCACTGTACCCCGGCGCAAGTTGTCCATCAGCAGCGCCCAGACGTTCATAGTTTGAGCCTCGCGAGCAGCGCCGTGGATACCGCCAGCACTGCAACGATCAGTCCGAGTCGCCAGTAAAGCCGAGCCGAATAATCGATTGTCAGCCGCGCGGTTGCCGCAGCCAGTCCGGAGAGCAGGAGAACTACGCTCAGAGAAAAGATCAGGAAGACGCCAATATCCAGCCACCAGTGAGACGTCCGCGGCAGCGCGAGACTGGCGACCAATCCGGTCATCGCCACCCATTCCAGCCCGTGCGACAAGTCCCAGAGCGCCAGTCCGGCGCCCGCGTACTCGGTCATTGGCCCCGCGTAAATTTCCTGCTCGGCGTTTGCCACGGAAAACGGATTGAGGTGCAGTTTGGCCGGGATGCATACGAGAATCGCCAGAATGCCGATCCAGCGCAGCAGGGAACCAGAAGATTGCGCCAATTCTTCTAGCCGAAAGGTGTGTTGCGAAACGGCGATGGCGATTACGGCGATCAGGAACACTACGTTATACGAAATGCTCAGCACGGCCTCGCGTGCCGAACCGATTTCGCCAAACAAGGATCGCGAAGTGAAACCTGCGGCAATATAAAAGAATGACGGCAGCTCTAGAAGCGCCAGCAGCAAAATTAAATCTCCGGGAAAACCATTTCGCAGCGGGAAAATCGGCAGCAGGCTCAGCGCACCAA
Organism: Candidatus Acidiferrum sp.; assembly: GCA_036496065.1. Taxonomy (GTDB): domain Bacteria; phylum Acidobacteriota; class Terriglobia; order Acidiferrales; family UBA7541; genus Acidiferrum. Next base: position 1,562 of record DASXLU010000436.1, on the reverse strand, counting down.
TGGATGCCGCCACGGCGAATACCGGCCACGCGCTCATCAAGGCGCCGGTGATCCCCGGCTGCCTTGGAACGCGTTTCCCCATAAGCTTCATAAAGTCGAAAAATGGCTGAAGAAAAGGGGGGCCGATACGCCGCTGCATTAGCGCAACCGTCTTGCGTTCGGTCCAAAGGAAGAACCATGCTGCCGGCACGGCAAAGAGCAAGCCAGGAAACAGCAGCAAGCGAAAAAATGCAATGGTCAGATTCATTGACCGGGCTTCCGTTCCGCCTGCTTTCGGCGACGATCCGATAAAATCTTCGCGGCCTTGGCGATTCCCTCTATCAGCGCATCGGGCCGTGGCGGACATCCTGGCACGTACACATCAACAGGAATATGCTTTTCCAAAGGGCCTTCTACGACCGGGCTACCGATGAATACGTTGGTGGACGCGGGGCACGACCCGATAGCCACCACCGCTTTTGGCTCATATACCTGACCGTACACGGTGCGAATGGCGTTCAGCGTGTAGTGCGTGACAGGACCGGAAATGCACAAAATGTCCGCATGGCGCGGACTGCCTTGAATCTGAATGCCCAGTTGCTCGACGTCGTAGCGCGGCGTCAGGCAAGCCACCAACTCAATGTCGCAGCCGTTGCAGCTTCCGGCATTCATGTGAAATAGCCACGGACTGCGGCGCCGGCACAAACACAGCAATCGTCTCCAGAGATTCACCAGGGCCTCCACGTCAGGTCGTGAACGGCGCTGGGCCAAATTCCCGCAATCAGCAAAAGGAGCATCAGCGCGAGCAGCGTTCCGCGAAGCAAGACCGGTTCGCGCGTCGCCCGCGCGTCTGCAGATGGCGGACCCCACCAAAAATTGGTCAGTGCCAGCACATAGGCAATCAGTGCGCACGCCGATGCGCCTACGAAGGCTAATGCCACGAAGGGCCCCGAATGGCTGGCCGTCTCGTAGAGTCTCCAACGGCCTGCAAATCCCATGGTGGGCGGAACTCCCAACACCGCAAAAATCCCAAACACAAAAGCGGCACCGCTCATCGGATATAGCGTCGCCAATCCTTTACCCTTTGCGTCGAGATTCCCGTCGGCTTCAGCCGTGCTCAGGCTTAAGAATAGGAGTGCTTTGGCAAGCGAATGCACCACAGCAACAGAAATCGCTCCGCCCATACCGATTTTTGTTCCCGAGCTAACACCAAGCAGAAGAAACCCAAAATCCTCCATGGTAGAGAGCACCAGGATGCGCTTCAGACTGCGTTGCACCAGCATCAGCAGGGATCCGGCCAACACAGAAAAGATCGCGGCGGCCAGCCAGATCTTGCGTGGCGCAAGCACCCAAGGCGCAGCTTGCGTGATCAGATAAAGTTCGCCGAACGCCGCGACGTCCACGACGGTTACGATGAGACCCAACACAAGTGCCGGCAAATCTTCCGCGAGCCTGAGCAACCACAACGAGAGTGGGATGACCGCTAAAATACTGCTCATCAGCAGTGCGCGAGCCCATGACGGCTGCCCAAGATCCAGAAGCAGATCGCCAGCAAGCAGAGTCACGCCCGAAAACAGAACTAC
>DASXLU010000435.1:0-2475 GCA_036496065.1 Candidatus Acidiferrum sp. | reverse complement strand
CCGTCTTCGGCGTATGCAATCTGACGCGCAGCATCCTTCGCCGGTTGCCAGTCGGAATCGTTGGCGCCACGATCGACGTCGTCGATGGTCTGGCGGTCCAACTCGAACGGAACACGCAACTCGACCAGGGCCTTCACGTCTCGCTGTCTGGCGAGGATGCCGTCTTTGGGCGCTGCGACCTTGCGCAAATGGCCGGTGCCGACGGCGGAGAGAGTAGTCCCCGCTGGACCTTGGACATCGACGACGCGTCGCCCGGCGAGATAGCGCTTAAGCGTACGCGAAGTTTCCTGTTCAATCTGAGCCCACGCCGCATCGGAAATGGGGGCAAGCTCGCGATGGAGATTATTCATGTGGGATTTCTCCTTTAAGGGAACCAATACCGAGAGAGCCATCGCTTTCTTTATCTGCGGGTGCCGAAGTTTCGACGGCCGCCGAGGGTACCGCTGAAGAGACCTCTGCGGAAGGCTCGTCTTCGCTCACGGCATCCAGAAATGTAGCAGAAGGCACGAAGAATAAATTTCCAGTGACGGCGCGACTGAAGTCGAGCAAGCGATCGTAGTTCCCCGCTGGGCGGCCGACGAACATGTTCTCGAGCATCAGTTCAATCGTGCGGGGCGAACGGCTGTAGCCAATGAAGTAGGTGCCAAATTCGCCTTGCGAGGCGCGGCCGAAGGGCATGTTGTCACGCAGGATTTTGATTTCTTTTCCATCCTGCTCGATGGTCGTAAGCGCGTTATGGGCGGAGGTAGGCTTGACGCTGTCATCCAACTCAATGTCGGAGAGCTTCTTGCGTCCAATAATTCGTTCCTGCGCCTCTGAAGAGAGAGTGTTCCATCCATTGAGATCGTGAAGATATTTTTGCACGATAACGTAGCTGCCACCGGCGAACGCGGCGTCCTCATCGCGAACGAGCACGGCATCGACCGCAGCCTGGCCTCGCGGATTTTCGGTTCCGTCGACAAAACCAATAAGATCGCGGTCATCAAAGTAACGGAATCCGTGCACCTCGTCTACGCAAGAAACGGCCGAGCCGATGCGTGACATGATTTGCGTGGCCAGTTCGAAGCATAAATCCATGCGCTTGGCGCGAATGTGAAACAGCAAATCGCCCGGCGTGGAAACCGCGTGGCGCTCCCCGGAACGAATTTCGCGAAAGGGGTGCAGTTCCGCGGGGCGAGGCGAACCAAAGAGTTGATCCCACCCGTCGGAGCCAACCCCCATGACACAGGTGAGGCCCGCTTCAATATCGCGAAATTCCACCGCGCGTACCAGGGCGCCGAGGTCGCCGCAGAAAGAGCGAACAGTGGAGCGATTGTCTGGCCGGGGATTCAGCGTCGTGACCAGAAAGATGGCGGCGCGTGTGAGTTGCGCAGCTACGGCCTGCGCGACATTGCGGATGTCCGCTGCACTTTCCGGAGCGATGATGGGATCGGAGGTCATCGGATGTCACCCTGGCAGGTTGGCAGAATTTCGTTCATCGAAATATCCCGCTGGTCGAGCGCGCGAAACAATCGGACGGCAAGATTACCACCGCCTCATTGCGAAGGTCTATGATGCGCGTAAGAGCCGACCCGATAGAAATAGTTGGCGACAAGGAAGCCTTACCAACATGCGTATGAGCGTGCTTGCCGGCGGGTTTTGTGTCGACTAGGATACGCGCAGGATTTTGGCGGAGTTGCGGCCCGGCACTTGGTTGGTGTGGGAGGCTGCGAGCGGACGGAGTCGTAATGTGCGGTTGGCGATTGGTTGCGACGGTTGTCGGGGCGGGATGGTTGCTGCTGTGGTGTGGATCTGCGTGTGGGCAGGAGGTTGCTGCGAAAAGGCGCGTGGCGGTGTTGAACTTCGATAACCCGAGCGTGGGAACGGATGCGCCGTCGGGACTTTTTGGGGCGGATGGCGAAGACGTTGGTAAGGGCGTTTCCGTGCAGCTAATTCAGAAGCTGGTACAGGGAGGAAAATATACGGTCGTGGACCGTAGCGCGCTCGAAAAGCTTTTGAAGGAACAGAAGGATGCAAATAGCGGAGCGGATGCGTACGGCTTAGCGGCAGCAGTTGGCCGGTTGCTTGGCCTGGATGCGATGATCATCGGAGCAATTACGCGCTTTGGGCCGGATGACAAGGGTAAGAGCGGGAGTGGCGGCTTGTTGCATTCGGGAGTACGCACGCGGCAATCGAAAGCGTATGTCGAGATTACGGCGAGAGTTTTCAATGTCAGCAGCGGAGAAGTGATTGCGGGATTCACGGGCGCGGGCGAATCGGCACATTCCGGCACGGTCAGTACCCTTCCCACGCGTGGCCAATCGAAGTCGGCTATGGATGTATTGGGCAGCGAGTTCGTGGAGAGCTTGCTGGGCGAAGCGACGCGTAACGCGGTTGAGCAGATCGCGACGCAGCTTAACTTATTCGCGGAAAAGATTCCGGCGCTTCGGCTGGCGCTAGAAGGATTGGTGGCGGAGGTTGAGGGAAACATTCTGA
>DASXLU010000434.1:0-5638 GCA_036496065.1 Candidatus Acidiferrum sp. | reverse complement strand
CGCCAGCAACGACGAACTGTTTCACACCAAGCCGGAAACCGTGCAATTTACAGCGGATTGGATTGACGATTCGAAGCCCTTACTCGTCGAACCTGGCATGCACCGTTTCGTGTGGGACCTGCGGGCGGCCCTATCACAGTCGATGCACCCACCACATTATCCGCGGGCTGGCGCTCTCGTGGTTCCCGGCTCCTACACGGTGAAACTCACCGTGAATGGCGATACCAAGACGCAGCCGCTCGTCATCAAGATGGATCCACGCATCCACGTTTCTGAATCAGCTCTCCAGAAGCAATTCGCTTTGGCTTCGCAGCTAAACGCGCGTAACGGCGAAGTCGCCGCCGCGATCCAGCAGGCAAACGAACTGAAAACACAAATTGCCACGCGAACGGCGAACGCAGCCGGAAATACCAGGCTGCTTGAATGGATGACTGCGTTGCAGAAGGAAATCGACGCTGAGGTAGAAGGCGAAGAGGGCGGAGGTTTCGAATTGCTCAGCCTGCCCAACAAAGATCTCGAACCTCTGCATCGCACGACCGATGCACTCAACAGTCTTGCGGCGATCGTTGAAAGCGCTGATGTGGCTCCCACCGAAGATGCAATGACCGCCGCCGCGCAGTGGGAAGACGCTGCAACAAAGGCCCTGGCACGGTGGCAAGAATTACTGCGCCAGAGGTTATCCCAACTGAACGAACAATTGCGCAAGGAGCATCTCGAACTGTTGAATCCGCACTGAGGTATTTGGTCTTTTGGAAACTACGTCCGCAGAGGCCGAAGTTCTGGCTCCTGATACGATGGCAAATCGGTGGCGCTATTAACTTAGCTGCATGTGTGCACGCACGCATCGCCGTTACCAGACGAATTCGCCCCGACCGAAAATTAATCCTCGCGACCCGGCATCGACTCGGGCTGCATCAGCGAATCTTTTGCCGCATTTCCGGTAATCAGGCGTGCGCCGCGGTTAAACGTCAAATATTCGAATCCCCACTGAATAAAAACTTGCACGCGGCTCTGAAACTCAACGATGTACATCAAATGGATAAACAGCCACACAAACCACGCCAGGAACCCGGAAACGTGTATCCCGAAAATATCGGCGACCGCAGCGGCGCGCCCAATGACTGCCATATCTCCTTTATCGAAATAGTGGAACGGTGGGAGCGGCTCCTGGCTCTTCAGCCTCGCTTGAATCACGCGCCCGGCGTACCGGCCTTCCTGTATCGCCGGTTGCGCCACACCTGGCAGAGGTTTACCGTGTTTATCCATTGCCAATGCAAGATCGCCTACAACAAAAATATCCGAGTATCCCGGCACCGTCAGATCCGGCAAAACTTTGATCTTCCCAGTGCGATCCGTCTCTGCGTGCGTCCGTTCGGCAACCCTCTTGCCAAATTCGTTCGCGGTAACGCCACCGGTCCACAGAACGCTGCGTGCCGGCAGCCGAATAATTTCGCCCTCGTGCTTGTAAGTCAGTCCGTCGGCATCGATGTCGGTGACCATCGCGCCCTTCATCACCTCCACGCCAAGTTTTTCCACCAACTTCTGTGCCTTCGCCGAAAGGTCTGGTGGATAAGCACTCAGCACACGATCGCCACCCTCCAGCAAAATAATTCGCGCTTCCTCGGGCCGAATATGGCGAAAATCGTGCCGCAATGTTTCTCGCGCGATCTCCGCCAGAGCGCCAGCCAACTCCAATCCTGTTGCACCAGCTCCTACGATTGCGAACGTGAGCCACGCGCGTGCATCAGCTTCAGTAGTGGAACGCTCCGCGCGCTCGAACGCATACAGTAGCTTATGCCGAATCGCCGTCGCCTCTTCGATGGTCTTCAGGCTCGGCGCCCATGCCCGCCATTGATCCTTTCCGTAGTAAGAAGTCTGCGAGCCCGTCGCAATAATCAGCGAGTCATACGGAAAGTCGCCACCATCCAGCAAGATCACTTTCTTCGACACAGGATCCACATCTACGGCTTCGCCAAGCAGCACCTGAGCATTTTTTTGGCGGCTCAAAATTCCGCGAATCGGCGCGGCGATGTCGCCTGGCGAAAGCGAGCCGGTGGCCACCTGGTACAGGAGCGGCTGAAACAAATGAAAATTGCGCTTGTCGATCAGCGTGATTTCCGCTTCCTTCGCGTGTTTCAACGTCTGGGCCGCCACCAGACCACCGAATCCACCACCCAAAATTACCACCTGGTGCTTCTCTGCCACGCCAGCCACATCCTTCCTAAGGTGTCATTTCTAAGGCCTCGCTGATTCCATCTTGGCGAGCCCTTGCTGCTAACATACTTCCCATGCGTATGGAATCAAGCCTCAACCCTTCGCACGATTCTATGGAGCGGGACACTCTGCGTCTGCTTTGCTCGAACTTGATTCGGCCCATTACTCGCGTCGAACTGTCTGGCCTGCTCGATCCCTCCCTGTTTGATGACCCGCTGCACCGTACGGTTTTAGAGGAAATTGCTGCGCTTGGCCCTGTTCCTCCAGCACGACTGCGGGAATTGCTGCCTGCGCGCATAACCAATCGCGGCTTTCCCGATTTCAATCTCAATGAATTTTTAGGCCGCGATCAGGCCACCGAAGACGAAATCGAGAAGCTTTTCCGAAGCGTACTGCAAATGATCGAGCTGCGGCACCGGGACGACGGCAGCGTCCCCGAGGCCTAAGTTGGCTGGGAGCGCGCGTCGCATTTCTTGCTTACTGGAAGCACTCGCCTTCGCCGCACTCGTAGCCCTGTACATTTGGCGCCTGCAGGCAGCATCTCTCTGGTCGTGGACTCTTCTATTGGCATGGCTAATCGTCAGCTTCTTACTTCGCGGGGACACCACAAAAACGATGGGCTGGCGCGCCGACAACTTATGGCCCTCCACGTTGCACGCCCTTTGGTTTTTTGTGCCAGCATCACTACTGCTTTGCGCGGCTGGGCTGTTTCTGGGGATGCTCCACCGGCTGCCGGAGCATTTAATCGACCCGCGGCGATTCGTCGGCTATTTGTCTTTCTGTCTGCTGCAACAAGTAGCGCTCAACTCGTTTCTCACAAACCGCCTGCTCTGCGCATTTCACAACTCCGCATCTGCCGCCCTTGTGTCTGGCGCACTTTTTGCCATTCTGCACTGGCCAAATCCTGTTCTGGTTCCTCTCACACTGATAGGTGGAGTCGCGATGGCATGGCTCTTTGCTCGCGAACGAAATATTCTACCCTTGGCGCTTGGCCAGGCCATCCTGGGCGCTCTTGTCTGGTGGGCTTTCCCAATCCTATGGCATCACTCGATGCGCGTAGGGCCGGGCTACTCGACGTTCCACATGTGATCCTGCCTGCAGGTCAGTAGCGCTGGTTCCCTGCCAGTACGCGCTTATCCCACACCCCAGGCACGCTACATCCGCAGTTAGGGCAATTCCCTTCTCTCAGGGTGTTCTCCAGAACGTCGTGCCACGACCGCAGAATCACCGCGGTTCCACAATCCGGACAATAAGTATTTCCCGCTTCGCTAAAAATATTCCCCTCATACACATAATGAAGTCCTGCTTCCAACGCGATGCGGCGGGCACGATGCAAAGTCTGCGGTGGAGTCCACGGCTTATTTTGCAGCTTAAAGTCAGGATGAAACGCCGTGAAGTGCAGCGGCACGTCCGGACCAAGGTTATTCAGGATCCAGTCCGCCAATTTTCGCGTTTCTGCGGAATCATCATTCAACGTCGGGATCATCAGATTCGTAATTTCCACCCACACAGAAGTTTCGGACTTCAGCCACTGCAACGTTTCCAAAACCGGCTCCAGATGAGTCAGCGTGATTTTCCCGTAGAAGTTTTCCGTGAACGCCTTTAAGTCCACATTTGCCGCGTCGATGTGGTCATAAATATCGTGAAATGCTTCGCGTGTGATGTATCCATTCGTCACCATCACGGTCTTCAGGCCTGCGCGCTTGGCCGCTTTGCATATATCGATCACGTATTCGCCCCAAATCGTCGGCTCGTTGTACGTGAACGCAACCGAATCGCATCCATAGCGCTGCGCGAGCAGCGGCACATCTTCCGGCGACACCGGTTGCGAATTCACCTGATCCTGATGCGATTTCGAAATGTCCCAGTTCTGGCAAAAGAAGCAGCCCATGTTGCAGCCGGCAGTTCCCATGCTGAACACTTTCGTGCCCGGAAGAAAATGGTTGAGAGGTTTCTTTTCGATGGGATCAACCTGCAATGCCGCCGGTGCGCCATACCCCAAGCTGTAGAGCTTGCCGTTATGATTCGTGCGAATGAAGCAGAAACCCGCCTGTCCTGAATGCAGCCGGCAATGTCGCGGGCAAAGGAAGCAATGAACTCGGCCATCAGCCTCAAGTTCCCACCAACGAGCTTCGTGCAGCGATTCGGTTTTCTGAAGAATCTGAAGGTCCGACATAACCCCTCCCGACAAGTCGAGTATACCTCCGTGGCATGAAGGGGGCATTACGAAGGTCGGTCACAGGGAGTCAGGCGTGACGACGCTGGACGCGGCGGCGTTCCGCAGCCCAATCCGCAAAGCTATGCAACCGGTGACGATATTTCCAGCCTATTTCGAAAAATTTGCGGGCATCCAGGTTGGCTGCTTCTTTTCCCAGGAAGGTTTCCAGGCGCCACTGCAAATAAGGACTAGCCCAAGGACGTAAGCGGTATCCGCGCGCAGCCATCCAATAAAAACTGAAAATATTCCACACGAATCGATTCTAGCAACGGGCAGCCCGCTGCGACCAGCCCGGGCGCGGTTATCCAAGCGGCGCGGAAATGTGCTCGTGTACCAGCAGCCAGTCTTTCCCGCGCTTTTCCCAGATGCCCGTATAGCGCAATTGCACGTCGACATTCTTGCCGTCTTTGGTCTTTTCGACCATGCGCATGGGGACAGTTGTCCATGCGATTGTGCCGTGGCGCGTAACCTTGAGATCCTTGCCGGCGGTGAGAGAAGCGCTAGCAGCGTTGTCCAGAATATTCTTCTGCACGCCCACCTGATACTCTTTCCAGCCGCTGTACGAGAATGGCGTCACGTCATAGAAAACCAGGCCGTCATCCTTGGCATAATACTTCGCCGCTTCGTCCACTTTACCGGAGCTCCACGCCGCACAATATCCATCAATCAATTTGCGAAATGTGGCCTCATCTGTGGCCCGCTGTTGCGCGCGTGCGCCGACGAATGTCATCAGCCCACCCAGAAACGCCATGAGCACATACAAGACCCAGTGATGGCGCGGCCCCAAGCGCGGGCCTAGCTTTAATTGCGATGGCATCAACACAGCTCCTCGACGTCGAAATGAAGTTGCACCTGAATTTGGCTGACTGAGAACCGTAGATTAGTGTCCATAAATTAGCGATATTTGCACCGATTTTCAAGCCGTACCTTTTGGGTCGACGCAATCGCCGACCCGCTCCCGCCGTTCGCCGATAACCACCCGCCATTCACCGATTTGGCCGTGCCCCCAATTCGCACCCTGCCTATTCTCACTATGGGCAACGAGAGAACAGCGGCCCGGAGGCCGATATGGCAGCAATAGCAACAGTGACCAGCTACAACGAGCGCAAGAACCGCCGAATGGCCACAACCACATGGTTTGCCGGGATAAGCCTCTTTCTTCTGGAAATGAGCGCCAGCATGCATTACCTTCAGGCAGGCTTTGAA
>DASXLU010000433.1:0-4838 GCA_036496065.1 Candidatus Acidiferrum sp. | reverse complement strand
AGCCCAGCCGATTTCGTTGGACTCTCGTGCCGCACCATGCCGACAGGCGTTCCCGCAACCAGTCCTCGCACATCCAGCGGATAAACGGCCACGTTCGCCTTATTGCAGGCGTCGATTGTCGCGGTGAGCTCCGAAATGCGTTCCGAGTCCAACGGGAATCCCGCCGAGAAGAGGATCAACATTTTCCGCCCGGGAATAGTGCGAAGATTCTTCGCCAAGCTGCGAATCGAGAGCAGCATGGTGCGAGCGCCGTAATCCGACTCCGAAGAACTGAACGAAGGGAACGCGCCCGAACCGATCGTTCCAGGCTGTGGAGCGTTCGACGCAACGTTCACGGAGCCATTGGTTTCAATGTTCGGCGCATGCATCCCCGATACAGCCGCCTTAAGAAGGTCCGCATTCGCCGTGAAATTCTGTTTGATACTCAGCACGCCGCCGAAATCGACGATCGCGATCATGCGGTCGGCACTGGCACTGCCATCAATAAATTTCGTGGCCGCCGCGCGCGCCTGAATCTGATCAGGCATGTCCATCGAGGAATTGTCGAAGAACAAGATCGTGTAATGCTTCTGGTTATTGGGCTGCGAAGCAGGATCGGAGCCGAACGAAAAACTGGAAATCGATTGCTCTTTGTTGTCTTCGAAAATCTTAAAATCTTGCTGCGTAAGGTCGCGGACGTAATTGCCTTTTTTGTCTGTGACTACGGCATCGACCAGAACGATGCGCGATTCCGTGTGAATCACACCGCCATTAGCTACGGCCTGCGCGTTGGCGCCGTCCGGCTTAGCCGGTTCTTGCGCGCGGACGAACGGCTGAGCAACAAAAAAGAGCGCGCCGAGGGCGACTGTTCCTAGTAAAACCCTTCTCATGGCAAGCGTATCTTGCTGTACCCGCATGGCTGCCCCCTAAAATGGAATAGATACCGCGCCATTGCGCGCGGCCATTTGTGACCCTTCGGAATCGCGCACCACCTGGCGCACCAGATATTTGCCAGGTTTTATATCGAAGCTGGACTTCACGTTCAGCCCGGTTCGGCTTAGTCGCTCAAAGGTGGTATCGAGCAAACGCATCTGCAGGATTTTTTCTCCGCCGGTAACATAATTCCCGTTCTCATCGAAAATCACTGTCGCCAAAGTCAGCTCGTCCACGCTTCGTCCATCCGCCTTGCGAAAATGGATGCCTTTCACTTCCAGGTGCGAAACCACACTCAAATGAACGCCGGTATCGCTTGTCTTGAAAAATTGCGTTTGCAGGTCGAGCGGCAGATCGTGAATTTCATCCTGCGAGAACACCGCTTCCTGAATCTCCTGCTTCGCTTGTTCGTTCGGATCGTCCACTTTACGCGGCGCGTAATAGCCGCGGCGCGCCTGGATCGAGTATTTCTGCTTGTTGGTAAGCGTCACCTTGATGGTGTGGAAGCGCCCGTCCATCTTTTGATTTTGCGGAGAAAATCCCAGCATGTAAGACACTTCCGGAGCGGCCCCCGCAATCTTCATTCCCTTGTCCAGATCGTTGCTGTTGTGAAAGAAGGTGCCGCCCGTGCCATTGGCGAAATCCATCAGCACAAACTGCTGCTCGTATTGTGCGCTAACACGATACGAAGTCTTGAATCCCGCTGTGCGAATCGTATCGGTGCTGGGATTGGCGATATCCCCGGAAGTATCCGGTGTGTACAGCCCGCGTGCATCCACCGTATTGATTACGATGTTGGCGTGATTGGCACGGTCGATGATTCCCATCTCATCCAGATGCTGCGTGGTTAAAAGAAAACCCGGCGAAAGCAAAAGTAGGACACGTTCGCCCGGCTTGCCAGACAACACTCGCAAAACATCTTCCAAATGCCGATAGGAATACTCGCTTTCTACGTCACCCGAAGTCAGAGCTTGGTTCGCGTACGATTGGCCGAGCTGCAGGGCGAGGGCATACTTGCTTTCGTCACCCTGAAATTCGCAATGCACGATCTCCTCGGCAACGACGGCCAGTGCCTGAGAGTTGTTTTTATTAATGATCTGATCGCCCATGTAGTAACTCACATCTGGACAAGTAACCACCGCGCGCCCACTCAAAGGTCGAGGCACCACGCCCAGCAATGCCTTTTCGAGCGCCCCCCGATCGCTGGTGAATTCCTGATTAATTTGGCCGGAGGTTGAAAAAATTCCCAGTCGATCCGATGGAGACATGGCTTGGATGAACCGTCCCGCCGTTGTGCGCACGACTGTGACGTCTTCCATGCTCAGGTGCGTGTCGTCAAACACCAGCGCCACGAAACGTTCCGGAAGCGATATTTTTTCGCCCGAGAGGGATTTCTCGTCGTCGGCTTGCGTCTTCGCCGCGGCTTCGGCACGTTCGCGGCGGGATTGCGGCGTATCTACGCTGAAGTTGGTGATGGTTTGCAGCTTGCCCTGATCGAAAAGCTGGAAATCTTCGCGGCGCAGGTCGGGCACAGGATTGTCGTGCTGATCGCGAATCACCACGCGCACCTGCACAAGATTGACGCGCAGTTTAAAGGTGGTGCCGGTATCGCGCATGGCGACTTCCGTCTTCGTGTCGGCTGGCGGCTTCGCTGCTGCATCGTTTGCGGACGTTGCCGCCGGCGTGGTCACTTGCGATGGGTTCGCAGGCGCGCTGGGCTGCGCCGAAGAAGATGGACCGGACGGCTGCGGGGAACTGCTGGAGGGAGTCTGAGCCTGGGAACTTGCCAGAAAGCACGCCAACAATGCCGGTAGGAATAGCCGCCACAGAGAATCGGGCAAAGTCTTGCGGCACAAAGAGGTTAGCTTCATCTGTTCCTTGGCCATCCGAGGTCGAAATCCCTGTGGATCTGCGCGGAAAGCTCCACACCCGTAAGCGCTCTGACTATACGCCCCGGCTTTTTGGGATGCAACGCGACCAAAATTGGTGGGTTTGCGAGATTTGCCCCAATAGCCTACCGGCCCGTTCGCCTACCTGGCCGAAGCCGAGCCGGCGCGGAAGCCTTCCAGGCTCCAGACATCTTGCGCTTCGATATGCCGAAGGATATAGCGGTCGCCGTTGTTCACCTTGACACGAAAAACGGTCTCGCCCGGCGAATACCAGCGGTCTTCCACCTCGGCGATTTCCAGGGTCTCGCCGGGCAGTTTGAGTCGCACCGGCCGCTCGTCCGCCTTGTGTCCTGAGTAGGATTCAACCACAACGGTCTTCACGCGCGCCTCGCAAACACATCCTAACACTTGCCGCTAGCTAGCGCGCCTTTGCGTGGCGGCGCTCTCGGCATTCCAAGCAGCGCCCAAAAACACGATCATCGCGGAGATTTGCATCCAGATCAGCAAGCCGATTACCGCAGCCAATCCGCCATACACCAGGTTGTACGGCACGCGTCGCACATAAAAACCAAAAATCACGTTGACCAGCCACCACAACAGCGTAGCCAGCATCGCGCCCGGTAGCACGTGACTCAGCTTTTTTTCCTGCGGCCGCGCTACCCAATAAATCACCGTGAGCGCCAGCATCGCGAGAATCATGGCCACCGCCGGAAAGAACACCAGCCATATGCCGTGCACTGGCAATTGCGCGCCAAACTCGTCCGTCACCCAATGACGAAGCGGCCTGCCAAACACTCCAAGAATTCCCGCAGCCAGAATCGGCGCCACAGTGATTACCAAGAGAAGCAGCCCACGCAGTTGACGCCGTAGAAATCCCTGGCGTTCTGCGTCGCCGTAAATTAAGTGAATGCCCTCCATCAGCAACTTCATTACTTGCGAGCCACCGAGCAGCGTGCCTCCCCAGCCGACAATCGCCAACTTCCACGCGTCGTGGCCGCGTCGCGACAAAAATTCCGACACAATGCTTTGGCTGCCGGGCGGAAGAAATTGCGTGAAGTCGCGGATGGCGTCGAGCAGCGCCGTCTTGCTGCCAATCCAACTGGTAGCGAACCCTACGGCCAGCAGTAGCGTGGGGAAAAACGCCAGAAACGTGTTGAAGGCGATGGCTTGGGCGATCATGCTGCATCTGGGAAATACCCGCGCAAACAGTCGCCAAATTTTTGTTGCCAAGTCTGCCCCCGAATTCCTGCTTGGCATTATATCCAGTGTGCGCAGCTACCCCTAGCGCCGGATGAAATGTATTAACACGCCATACCCGCTGAAGTTCCTGCGCAGAGGTCATTCGTGCAAGATTGGCTTCAGCCAATTCAGTCCGCAATCATTGTCTGGGCGAAACAGATAAACGGCAGCGTGCGATGGTATCGCTGCTATTTCTGACAGTATTCATCCCCTCCGTCGTGCGCGTAACGTGCTGGATGCCGACCAGAGTGTTTGTGCCGCTCTCGCCGTCGGCTGTCACCACAAAATCCAGTATCAATTATCAGGATCGATCAATGTTAACGAGGAAAACGCGCACTCTCACGTTGCTCACCTGCCTCGTCCTCTTGCAACTGGAAACCGCATTCGGCTGGGTATTCCCCGAGTATCGCGATATCGCCGTACTCGCTTTGCAGCGCCTTTCGCCCGAACAGCAAGCTTCATTTCAGAAGCTTTGGTCTGAAGCTCGCGCCGGCCACGAGTCTCCCCTGTGCGAAAAGGCGGGTGATGCCGCACAGGCGCCCAGGCCCGATTGCATCGATTACGCCGCATGGACGGCTATCTCCGGCGATCACTCCTGCTCCGCTCGCGACATGCTCACGATCGTGCACGACGCTCCGTGGATCGTCGGTGTCGCCCGTGTGAGCGCGCGCCTCAAGACGCAGCTCGCCGCCGCCCAGCGCCGTGACCAACACGTCAACGCGGTGCGCGATTCCGACATGGCGTTGCAACGCACCGATCCCGACTACGTCACTCGCGCCAGTTCCTATAACGCTCATT
>DASXLU010000432.1:0-4469 GCA_036496065.1 Candidatus Acidiferrum sp. | reverse complement strand
TCCAGAGGCAGCAGCACGAAACGCACTGTGCCTCCCTGCCCTTTGATCGCACTGAACAGCCGCTCGCTTTGAATCGGAAATGTTCCCGTATTGTTGTCGGCCTCGCCGTGAATCAAAAGGATCGGCGCTTTGATTTTGTCGGCAAACGAAAACGGAGACATCTGGTAGTAAATCTGCGGCGCTTGCCAGTACGTCCGGTCTTCATTCTGAAAACCAAATGGCGTTAGCGTTCGGTTGTACGCACCACTGCGCGCAATTCCGGCTCGAAACAAATCGCTGTGCGCCAGCAAGTTCGCGGTCATGAACGCGCCGTAAGAGTGCCCCATCACGGCGACACGTTTGCGATCCACTACACCGAGTCGCGCTCCTTCATCAATCGCCGCTTTGGCGCTGGCCACAAGTTGCTCGATGTACGTATCATTCGGCTCGGCCTGCCCTTCGCCGACAATCGGAATCGTCGCATTTTCCAGTACCGCGTAGCCTTCCGCGACAAACGGTACCGGCGATCCCCAATACAGAAACGGAAACTGGTATGGCGAGCCGCTGATTTGCCCCGCGGCATCTCTGGTCTTGTACTCCGTGGGATAAGCCTCGAGCAACGTGGGCAGCGGCCCATCTGCCGGTTTGTATCCGGGCGGCAGATACAAGTTGGCGCTGAGCTCGACGCCGTCGGCTCGCTTGTATTTAAGTACCTGTTTCTTGGGCAACGGCGCGTCTCCATAGGGGTTGGGAAACGCCGTGACTTGTTGCGCGGAATTGTTCGCAGGATTCTTCACATAATAATTGGGGCTGACTTCCGGCGATTCGCGCCGGATCAAAAGCACGGGACCGGCCGGATCGAGCACCGCTGCCGCCGACTCGAAATAGGGTGGCGCCGACTCCCAGACTCGGTTGGACTCGCCATTCGTCACGTTTATCGTGGACGCGAAAGGCATATCTCCTCCAGGTGAAGCGCCCTTGCCACAAAAAAATGCCGCTGAGCCGTCTGGAGTAGTCTGCAGAACGGTTTTGCCGCGCGCGTTCTGTACCTCGAACGGCAAACCTGGATCGTGATAGCGATCCTCAAATGACCCTTCGAACAATTTCACGGGAGTACCGCCGTCACTCGGCGATACAGCCAGGATGATGCGCTTGCGGTCGCGCCAACGAGTTTCCTCCACAAGCGCGAGGCGATCGCTGGACCACACGATTCGTTCGAAACGCAAAGGCAGTTCCGCCATTTTTCGAGGAGAACCCTCAAACGGCGCATCCAACACAAACAACGTGTCGCGCACCGCCACATCTTTGCGCGGATCACCTCCCTCGCCCGCCTCCGTCCAGCTAACGCTCGCAGGCGTGTCGCTGCGCCACACAAACTCGCGCGGCCCGGGCTCTACCGCGTCGTGAATATTGGGAATCGTGTCTTCCAGTGGCTTGTCAGCCAATTGCTTCGTCGCGCCAGTCTTTAAATCAATCACGGAAACGCGCTCAGGGAACATTTCGTATGGCAACAAGTACGAATAGGGATGGTGCCGCTCATCGATCAGCGCGTACTTGCCATCCGGCGAAATCGTCGCCGAGGTAATCACGCCAGGCTTGCCGACACGCGAAGATTTGCCATCCACGTTCACCAGCCGAACTTGCGAAGTCGCGTAGTAGTCGAAAAACTGTTCGTCTTCCGGGCTCTTCAGCAAATCCTGATAAGTCGCACCCGGCGTGACGCGCCCCAGATTTTCCTGCACCACCGGGCCTACTGGTACTTCACTGCGTTTCGGCGCTACAGGCCTGTTCTCCACAATCGTCTTGCACAATAAATTCTGGCTGTCGCTAGCCCATTCGCAAGGCGAACCAAAAATTCCATCCAGTGCGATTCCCGGTATTTTCTGCACCTGACCATTGCTAACATCTACGATCCACAAACTCAGCCCCGCATCCCCAGCCGCATCGCTGATATTGACGAACGAAAGATGTCGCGCATCTGGCGCCCAATCGGCATATCGAATTTTCGCGCCCTCGGGCAAGCCGGCTACCTTGATTTCCTTGCCGCCGGGCAACTCCTGCAATCCTAGAGCGGTGTAATAGCGTCCACGGCTCAGACCATTTGTCTTGGGATTAATTCGTAGACCCGCCAAACGCAATTCCGGTTGGGCCAAATCCGCGATCGTCGGAAAGCCGGAAATGTAGCCGATGAACATCCATCTCTTGCCCGACGAATCCGCCGGAGACACTTCCACGTATGGCGTGGGACGCGCATCGACCAAATCCACCATGGCTTTTGGCGGCTTTTGATATTGCAGATTCGTCTGCCCCCGCAGCGAACCGCTAAACGTAAACAATATCGCTATAGACAAGCAAGCCTTCGAAACGACAGCTTGCGAAAAGTAGTTCATAAGTCTTCTCCCTGCCACAAGGAGGAATGGTTGCGCAATCAAAGTGCGAGATTTAGCCGCTAAACGCCAGGAGATATATCTTTGCCGGAATAGGCCAGCGCATCGTACTTCGTCCTTCATCCAGTGGCAATCAAAAGTGATGCCGACAATATTTTCCGGCTGCACCAAAAACAGCCAAACAACGGTACAATGCCTGCCGTCTGAGGTGAACATGATCAAACGATTGGCGTGCGCTGTGGCTGCGGTACTCATTCTGGCTTCTTTGGGCAACGCGCAAACCCCGTCTCCATCCGCAACACACGCTCCCGTTCTTCCCTATTCACCGAGCCTCGATCTCACCTCCCTGGACAAGTCCGTCGAGCCTTGCGTGGACTTCTACCACTTCGCCTGCGGTGGATGGCAGAAAAACAATCCCATCCCTGCGGACCAGACTTCCTGGTCCGTCTACGGCAAGCTCTATCAGGACAATCTGAATTTCCTTCGCGGCATCCTCGACGAAGCCGCCTCCAACAAAGCCCAGCGCGATGAAGTTACGCAAAAGATTGGCGATTTCTACGGCTCCTGCATGGATGAAGCAGCCGTCGAGAAGCGCGGCATCTCCGCATTGCAATCGGAACTTGACTCCATCTCCGGCCTGAAAAACCCGCGCGAACTCGCTCCGCTGATTGCGCAGCTGCAACTTGTGCACGGCCGCTCCATCCTTTTTGCGGGCAACTCCACCCAGGATCCCGACGACTCCGAGAAAATGATCGCCGAACTCGATCAAGGCGGATTGGGCCTGCCCGATCGCGACTACTACCTGAAAGACGACGCTAAGTCCAAAGAGACCCGCGAGCGCTATTTACAGCATGTGCAAAAGGTATTTCAATTGATGAGCAACGATCCTTCCGTCGCCAAGCAGAATGCCGACACGGTGATGCGTATGGAGACTCTGCTGGCCAAAGCTTCCATGAGCCGCGTTGACCGACGCGACCCCTACAAACTCAAGCACAAAATGAAAGTAACGGATCTAGACGCGCTGGCGCCTGACTTTGAGTGGAAGGCCTACTATCGCGAGGCCGGTTATCCTGATTTCCCGGTCCTGAATGTTGACACTCCCGATTTCTTCAAGGAGGTCAACACGCTCCTTTCGGCGGAGCCCATCGCCAACTGGAAGACGTATCTCCGCTTCCACGTCGTGGATTCGGGCTCGCCGTATCTTTCATCTGTTTTCGTGCAGGAAAATTTCGAGTTTTATCGCCAGTATCTCCGCGGCGCCAAGGAACAGCAGCCTCGCTGGAAACGCTGCGTTAGCTTTACCGATCGCAACCTGGGTGAAGCATTGGGACAGGTTTACGTTTCGAAGGTGTTCTCGCCCGAACTGAAGCAAGAAACGCTAGACATGGTAAAACGCATTGAAGACGCCATGGAACTGCGCATCCGACAGTTGGATTGGATGAGCCCGGAAACCAAGGAGCAGGCGCTCACCAAATTACGCGGCATCCGCAACAAGGTCGGTTACCCCGATAGATGGCGCGATTATAGCTCGGTGAAGATTACCGCCACCGACTTCGCCGGCAATGTTCGCAAGCTTAGCGAATTTGAGGGCCATCGCGACTTCGGCAAAATCGGCAAACCCGTCGATCGTGGCGAGTGGGGCATGAGTCCTCCTACCGTCAACGCTTATTACAACCCGCAGATGAACGACATCAACTTCCCCGCGGGCGTTCTGCAGCCTCCGGTCTTCGACGCGAAAATGGACGACGCGCCCAACTATGGCGACACTGGCGGAACGATTGGTCACGAACTCACCCACGGCTTCGACGATGAAGGCAGCCAGTACGATGCCAAGGGAAATCTGCGCAACTGGTGGACGAAAGAAGATCGCGACAAGTTTGAAACTCGCACCAACTGTGTCCAGGACCAGTACGGCAAATACATCGTGGTTGACGATATCCACATCAACAGCAAACTGACCTTGGGCGAAGATGTTGCGGACCTGGGCGGCGAAATCCTGGCATACATCGCCTGGAAGGATGCCAACAAATCCAAGACGCTCGAGTCTCGCGATGGATTCACTCCCGAGCAGCGCTTCTTCATCGGCTTTGCACAGTGGGCCTG
>DASXLU010000431.1:0-3478 GCA_036496065.1 Candidatus Acidiferrum sp. | reverse complement strand
ATGTTCTCCACCGTCGAGGTGGCGTCGCGCAATGCGTAAATCTTTTTGTCGGCGGGAGCGATTTCCGCGGTCTGCCCGATCAGGCCCATGCCGCATTCCGTCAGCACGCGGCGAAAATCCGCCAGGCTCAGCGAAGTGTTGAATCCGGGAATGGCCTCGAGCTTGTCCAGCGTGCCGCCAGTGTGACCTAGGCCGCGGCCGCTGATCATCGGCACCGCGAGTCCGCCCGCCGCAACAATCGGCGCGAGAATCAGAGAAGTATTGTCGCCCACGCCTCCGGTGGAGTGTTTGTCGACCTTCTTCATCGGCAGGTAGGAATGGTCCACCACTTCGCCGGAATGCAGCATGGCTTCGGTCAGCGCCGCGGTCTCCGCAGGAGTCAAGCCTCGAAGCCACACGGCCATCAGCCACGCGGCCATTTGATAGTCGGGAATGTCGCCGCGCGTGTATGCGGCTACGATGTAATCGATTTCTTCGCGGGAGTGTTCTCCGCTGTCGCGTTTGTTTCGAATGAGGTCAACGGCGCGCATGGCTGAAAAAGGAAGTGCGAGCCTAACATCCGTGGAATAGGGCGTCAACGCAAGCGGGCGCGCGGCTGCAGTAGACAACTGAACCTTTGTCGGCGGCGTCACGTACTTGCTGATTGCGCGCGGGTAGTATACTTTCGCGATTACACTTCCAGAGGAAAATGCGAATGACCAAGTTGCCGCGAATTGCTGTGATTGGCAGTGCGAATGTGGACCTGACCACGTTTAGCGACACATTTCCGAAGCCAGGCGAAACTATTTTCGGCCAGAAATTTGACTTGGGATTTGGCGGAAAGGGAGCCAACCAGGCGGTTGCTGCGCGGTTATGCGGCGCAGAAGTGGTGATGGTGGCCAAGCTCGGCAACGATTTGTTTGGCGAAGCCACGGTGAAAAATTTCGCGTCATTGGGAATCGATACGACATATGTGCGGATCGTGGATGGAGTTTCGAGCGGTGTTGCGCCGATTTTCGTGGAGCCCAATGGGCAGAACCGCATCATCGTGGTTAAAGGCGCGAACGACACCCTGAAGCCGTCGGATATTGATGCAGCCGCCGAGGCACTGAAGACGGTGGACACCATCGTGCTGCAATTCGAAATTCCGCTGGACACGATTTACTACGCCGTGAGCTTTGCGAAGGTAAACAAAATTCGCTGCATCGTGAATCCCGCGCCGGCTTTGCCCGCCAATCTCGCGCAGTTGTGCGACGCAGACTATTTCATTCCTAACGAAACCGAAGCCGAGACGATCACGGGAGTGGCTGTTCATTCCGTGGACGAAGCCAAGAAATGTGCGGCGGGGCTGCAGCAAAAAGGATTTGGGAATGTGGTGCTGACGTTGGGTAGCCGCGGTTCGCTGCTGGCAACGAAACAAACATCGTCACTGTTTGCGCCGTTCAAGGTGACGCCGGTGGACACGACTGGAGCCGGCGACGCGTTCATTGGGAGCTTCGCCGTATTTTTGGCGGAAGGCTTGCCTGAAAATGAGGCACTGACGCGAGCGAATTTGTATGCGGCACTGTCGACGACTCGGGTAGGTACGCAAAAGTCTTTTCCCACTCGTGCGCAATTCGACAGCGAATGGACAAAGCGCGGCGGAAAACCAGACTGAAAACGCGTAAGGCGGCGCAGTAAATCAACAGATTCAAAGGAGCGCTAATGTTTGTTTTGGAGAGTTATCCGTGGGCGGTCATATTTTGCGTGATCACGATGCTGTGCTGGGGTTCGTGGGCCAACACGCAGAAATTGGCGCGCAAAGGCTGGCGCTTTGAACTGTTCTACTGGGATTACACCGTCGGCGTGCTATTGCTGACGCTGATTCTGGGGCTGACGCTAGGGAGCAACGGAACAGCGGGGCGGCCGTTTCTGGCGGACCTGCATCAAGCTTCCCAAGCCGGAATTCTTTCGGCGCTTTTGGGCGGAGCAATTTTCAACGCGGCGAATATTCTATTGGTTGCGGCGATCGATATCGCGGGCATGGCGGTGGCGTTTCCTGTTGGGATTGGCCTGGCGTTGGTGCTGGGCGTGGTGGTGAACTACCGCGAAAATCCCGTAGGCAATGCGACATTATTGTTCAGCGGAGTTGCGCTGGTGGTGCTGGCGATACTTCTGGATGCGACGGCGTATCGCAAAATCCCCGGCAGCGCGGCGGGCGTAAGCACGAAGGGACTGGTGCTGTCGGTCGCGTGCGGATTACTGATGGGCTTCTTTTATCGATTCGTGGCCGCATCGATGTATCCCGATTTCACGGTGCCGCTGCCGGGAAAGATGGGGCCATACGCCGCGGTGTTCGTGTTCGCGGTGGGAATTTTCCTTAGCAACTTTATTTTGAACACGATGGTGATGAAGAAGCCGTTCGTCGGACAGCCTGTGGCGTTTGCGGATTATTTTAAGGGGGATTTTCGAACGCACCTGACGGGGATTCTTGGGGGCATTATCTGGGGCGTAGGAATGTCGTTCAACATCATCGCGTCGGGCCGCGCGGGATTTGCGATTTCTTACGGATTGGGGCAGGGCGCCACGATGGTGGCCGCGTTCTGGGGAGTGTTCATCTGGAAGGAATTTCGCACCGCGCCGGCGGGCACATCGAAACTTATCGGAGCGATGTTTGCATGCTTCCTTGCGGGAATTGCGCTGATTATTTTTGCGCGACTGAAGTCGTAGGCCGAAATCGACGCTGAAAGTAGAAGCTTCTTAGGCGCTAAAGTACACGCATAGATTTGAATTTCAGTTTGCGCATACTCGCTTGGCGAATGCTTTTGTAAATTTGGCGACATGCATGAGTATTCGTGCGCCGCGATACGAAAAACGGTAGATTCTTCCACAGCTTTTGGCCTGCAACTCTACTTTTATCTTGACACTACGATGAACGGGCCACTAACCTAACGTCACTTTTGTTGGTGGGGTTACCGTCTGAAAAGCGCCCAGCTAGAGCCGTCTCTCGTCTCGAAACCTTGGATCGTGCCAGCGCACCTGTCTCGCCCCGACGACTGTTCGAAGCGCTTAGCAAAAATAAGGCAATGCCGTTTTCTGGCGTGGTCGCTGGCTAGTGCCCTCGTGTTGCTGTGGTGCGGTTCAGCGGCAGTTGCGGCGCCGCGCAAGATCATTATCGACACCGATCCGGGCACGGACGATGCGATGGCGATCATGCTGGCGCTGAATTCGCCGGAACTGGATATCCGAGCATTCACAGTTGTGCCGGGGAACGTCACGGCCGCGCAGGGACTGGACAATGCGCTGCGAATGGTATCGCTGGCGAACCGCTGCGACATCCCAGTTGCTGGTGGCGCGCAGCATCCTTTGTTTCAGAAGTTGGTTACTGCGGAATTCTGGCACGGGAAAAATGGGCTGGCGAATATCGAATTGCCGAAGAGCAAGTGCAAGGCTGATCCACGCTGGGGACCCGACCTGATCATTGAAATGGTGCATGCGGCGCCGCACGAAATAACGCTTG